>NZ_JBSFGJ010000243.1:0-14552 GCF_053596515.1 Nonomuraea sp. NPDC001684 | reverse complement strand
CAGCCGGGTGCGCGCGGCCCGGTCGGCGAGCAGGCCGAGGAACGTGTCGTGCGCGCCGCGCTCGACGTAGACGCGTTCGATGGACTGGCAGGACTGCCCGGCGTTGGCCGTGCCGCCCCACAGGACGGCCTCGGCCGCCCGTTCCAGGTCGGCGCCCGCCAGCACGATCGCCGGATCCTTGCCGCCCAGCTCCAGGTGGGCGGGGACGAACGCGCGCGCCGCGGCCTCGGCCACCCGGCGGCCGGTCGGCACGCTGCCGGTGAACACGACGGTGTCCACCAGGCCGACGAGCCGTTCGCCGGTCTCGGCGGCCCCCTCGACCAGCCGCAGCGGCAGCTCGGCGGGGACCAGCCGCATCAGCGGCTCGATGAAGCGCGGCGTCACCTCGCTCGGCTTGACCAGCACCGCGCAGCCGGCCGCCAGCGCGGGCACCGCGTCGATCAGGGCGAGCAGCAGCGGGAAGTTCCAGGGGCTGATCACCCCGGCCAGCTCGTACGGCACCGCGTCACCGCCCACAGCGATCCCCGGCAGCGCGGCCGGCCGTTCGGGCGGGGGCGCGAGCAGGGCGGGGGCCTGGCGCGCCCAGCGTTCGGCGAGTCCGGCGGTGAGCTGCCGTTCCAGCCTGGACTCGGCCTCCCGGCCCGTGTCGGCCACCAGCGCGGCCAGCAGCTCGTCGTCGGCCGCCAGCGCCCGGCCGAACACGGCCAGCACCTCGCCCCGGTCGGCGGCCCGGTCGGGGGCCCGCCAGGCGGGGGCCATCGCGCGCAGCCCGGCCGCGATCTCCGCCAGCCGATCGGGGCCGACGGGCGCGAGCGGCCGCTCGGCGCGCCCGGTGAGCGGGTTCCTGACGACGTGCCCGGTCGAAGGCGTCACGAGGCCCATTCTGAACACGTTGACCGTCGCGGTGTCCAGCCGTACGCCACCCCGAATGATCTTCGATGCCGGGGAGCCGCCGCGGGTGCGCGCGGCCGGCTGCGAGGTGTGGATCGCCGCCGGCCGGGGCGGCGCGCTCTTCGGGCCGGTCAGCCCTGGAGCAGCGCCGCGATGGTGGCCAGCAGCGCGATCGGCCCCATGACGGCCACCGTCACCACGGTCGCGCTGCGGCCGGGCAGGAGGCGGGCCAGCACGCGCGCGGCCCTGCGCCGCGCGGGCGCCGCGCCGGGCAGCACGAACAGCCCCAGCGTGAACGCGCCGGCGGCCAGGGCCTCGGCGTGGCTGGTGCTCGATCCGGCCGCCTCCAGCAGGCCGGCCACGCCCAGGCCGCAGGCCAGCGACAGGAGCAGGTTGCCCATGGCCACGAGCGCGGCGCGGGCCGGCGTCGGCCGCTCCTCGGACAGGAAGTGGTCGGCGACGCGCAGCGCCAGCGAGAGCGCCACCGCCAGCAGGCCGCCGACGACCGGCGTGACGACGGTCGTGGCCGACAGCGTCACCAGCGCCAGCACGCCGACGAACGCGCTGCTGGTCACGAACCGCCGCAGGTCGAACGGCTCGGCGGGGGCGGCGGGCGCCGGGGCGGGCCGCGGGCGTTCCCACTGCCGGTCCGCGTGGACGGTGGGGGCGGGCGGCGCCGGCTGCTCGTGGTGGCCGCGCGGCGCGTACTCCACCGGCGGCAGCAGGGCGGAGACGGCGTCCATGGTGAGCGTGCTGGCGCCGGGCCGTTCGGGCGGGAGCGGACGGCCGCCGGGGTCGAGCGCCCCGGCCTGCCGCAGCAGCTCCCGGGCGACGGGCCGGGCCGCCGGATCGACGCGCAGCGCGCCGGCCAGCCAGCCGCGCAGCCACGCGGGCGCCTCGTCGAGCCGCGCCCGTCCCTCCATGGTGTTGAAGCAGACGGCCTCGAACGACCCGGTGCCGAACGGCGGCAGCCCCGTGGCGGCGAAGAACACCGTCGAGGCCAGCGCGTGCACGTCGGCCGCCGGGGTGACCTGCGAGGCCCGGATGATCTCCGGCGCCAGGTAGCCGGGCGTGCCGACGAACATGCCCGACTGCGTCAGCCGGGCCGCGTCGACCAGGTGGGCGATGCCGAAGTCGATGACCAGCGGCTCGCCGCCGACCAGCATGACGTTGGCCGGTTTGAGGTCGCGGTGGATCACGCCGGCCGCGTGGATGTCGACCAGCGCCTGGCACAGCCCCCGCGCGAGCCTGACGACCGCGTGGGCCTCCAGGGGGCCGTCGGTCAGGACGGCCTGCTCCAGCGTGCGCCCGTCGGCGAAGCGCGTCACGACGTAGGGCCGGTGGGCGTCGAACTCGGCGTCGACGACCTCGGCGACGTACCGGCTGCGCACCCGGCGCATGGTCTCCACCTCGCGCACCAGGCGGTCGCGCGCCTTGAGGTCGGCGGCGACGTGCGGATGCAGCACCTTGATCGCGACCTGGCGACCCGCGCCGTCGAGACCGAGGTGGGCGACCCCCATGCCGCCCTCGCCGATCTTCCTGATCACCCGGTAAGGGCCGAGATGCTCCTGCGTCTGAGCACTCATCCTCGACGTCATCCTCCGTGTTCCCCCGTTGTTCCCCCGCTGGCCGTGCACCGGCGCGCGGCGAGGAACATTCTCCCGCAGCGCACCCCCCGAGATGCACAGTAAGCGAAGATCGACCGAAGTGCGGCGATATGGAAGGCGGTAGGGAATCAGAGCCAGCCGCGGGCGGCCGCCTCCGCGCCCGCCTGGAAGCGGCTGGTCACGCCGAGGCTCTCCACCACGGCGGCGATCTTGCGGGTGGCCGTCCTGGGGCTGACGCCGAGGTGGCGGCCGATGGCCTCGTCCTTGAGCCCGGCGTTGAGCAGGCGCAGCACGAGCAGGTCCGCCTCCGCCGGGCGTTCCTGAGCCGCCTGCGGCAGCCCGGCCAGCGGCCGGCCGCGCTCCCAGTAGACGTCGAACAGCTCGACCAGGGCGTCCAGCAGCCGCGAGGGGTGCAGCAGGGCGATGTTGTCGTAGACGCCGTCCACCAGCGGGAACAGGCCGATCCTGCGGTCGGCGATGCGCAGCTTGAACGGCAGGTGCGCGACGAACCGGGAGCGCTCGCCCTCCTCGGCCAGCCGGATCAACGTCTCCAGGCGGCCGGGCCGGTCCAGGGACTCGGCGCAGTAGACCACCCGGATGTCCACGCCGCGCGCCAGCAGTTGCCGGGTGCCCTCCAGCTCCGACTCGTTGGTGTCGTGGGAGTCGTCGGGGCGGCCCACGTACGGCGGACGGTCGAAGCCGAGCAGTTCCACGCCGACCGTCCGCTGCAACTCGGTGATCACCCGCTTGACGGCCTCCTCGCCGGCCAGCACCTCCACGACCCCGGCCGGCCCGGAGCCCATCCGGCCCGAGTGGTAGAGCTGGGCGAAGTCCGACACGACCGTCCGGACCGCCGCGAGCCGCGCCTCGGTCTCCAGGCGCCGGCGGTCCACCAGCCACTCGATCGCCGCCTCCGGCGGCACGGCCTCGTACCGGCCGGGTCCGGTGCGGCGCAGCAGCCCGGCGTCGGCCAGGCGGGCCAGCCCGGCGCGCACCCGGGCGGGACCGGTCTCCAGCGCGGCCGCGGCCTCGGCCGTGCGCAGGCCGGGTCCGCGCAGCAGCAGCCGGTAGAGCCGCTCGTCGAAGTCCGACAGGCCCACCGCGCCGAGCACAGAGCCGTCCGCCACAAAGCACCTTCCGAAAATGTCGTTTTTGGTCACGTGGCCGAAAATGTCAGCACTATATCTCGACACTGATCTCCACTGGACGCTTGACTCCAAGGCGGCCCTCCGGTGATCCTCCCCGGACGGGTGACCAGGCTCGTCCCCCTTGAGGAGCAATGTCCCGCAACACCCGCGTTCACCGCGCACTGGCACTGGCCGCCGCGCTGGCGGTCACCGCCGCCGTCCCGGCCCTGGCCGGGCCCGCAGCGGCAGCCGCCCCGCCCGCCGCCCCCTCCCCCTACGTCATCACCCTGACCGAGTCGCCTCTGGCCACCTACGACGGCGGCGTCACCGGCATCGCGCCCACCAAGGGCGGCAAGGGCAGGAAGGTGGACACCACCAGCCCCCACGCCAGGCGCTACCGCGACCGCCTGACCACCCGGCAGGACGAGGTGGCCCGCAGCGTCGGCGCGTCCGCCACCGCCCACCACGTGGTCGCCTCCAACAGCTTCACCGCCGACCTCACCCCCGCCCAGGCCCTGCGCCTGCACGCCACCCGGGGCGTGCTCTCGGTCACCCCGGACGTCCTGCACAAGGCCCTGGACGACCGGAACTCCACCGACTTCCTGCGCCTGTCCGGCGACCGCGGCCTGTGGGCCGCCCTCGGCGGCACGGGCAAGGCGGGCAAGGGCGTGGTCGTCGGCGTCGTCGACACCGGCATCTGGCCGGAGAACCCGTCCTTCGCCGGCCCCGCCCTCGGCACGGAGCCGCCCGCCGGCGCCGACCCGTACCGCCCCTATCTCAAGGACGGGGCCACGGTCATGCGGAAGGCCGACGGCTCCACGTTCACCGGTCTCTGCCAGACCGGCGAGCGCTTCACCGCCGACCTGTGCAACGGCAAGCTGATCAGCGCCCGCTACTTCGGCGAGCAGTGGCTGCGGCAGACCCCGCCGCAGCAGCGCGACGACTTCGCCTCGCCGCGCGACGCCCAGGGCCACGGCTCGCACACCGCCGGGACCGCGGCGGGCGACCACGGCGTCCCGGCCGCCGCGAACGGCATCGACTTCGGCACGGTCTCCGGCGTCGCGCCGGGCGCGGCGATCGCCGTCTACAAGGCGCTGTGGCAGGGCAAGGACGGCGGCACGACGGGCGGCTTCAGCTCCGACCTGATCGCGGCCATCGACCAGGCGGTGGCCGACGGCGTGGACGTGATCAACTACTCGATCGGCAGCGCGATGTCGGAATCGCCCGCCGACGACCCGATCCAGCTCGCCTTCCTGGCCGCCGCCCAGGCCGGCGTCTTCGTCGCCACCGCCGGCGGCAACTCCGGCCCCGACGCCTCCACGCTGGACAACACCGCGCCCTGGACGACGACCGTCGCCGCCGGCACGATCGCGCCCCGCCGGGGCGAGGTCCGGCTCGGCGACGGCGCCGCCTACCGGGGCATCAGCACCTCGGTCGTCGCGCCGCTCGGCCCCGTGCCGCTGGCCACCGCCGTGTCGGTGAAGGCGGGCCAGGCGGCCGACGCCGAGGCCGAGGTGTGCGCGGCCGGCGCGCTCGACCCGGCCAAGGCCGCCGGGAAGATCGTCTACTGCGCGCGCGGGACGACGGCCCGCGTGGAGAAGTCTGCCGAGGTCAGGCGGGCCGGCGGCGTGGGCATGGTGCTGGGCAACCCGACCCCCCAGTCCACCGACGCCGACCTGCACGCCGTGCCGACCGTGCACGTGGACGCGCCCGACGCCGGGAGGATCGCGGCGTACGCGGCCACGCCGGGCGCGACGGCCACCCTGCTCCCCGCCCCCTCCGACGGCGTGGCCTACCCCGAGGTGACCAGCTTCTCCTCGCGCGGCCCCGCCCTGTCCGCCAAGGGCGACCTGCTGAAGCCGGACGTCACCGCCCCCGGCGCGGCGATCCTGGCCGCCGTGGCGCCGCCGGGCAACGACGGCAAGGACTTCGACTTCTACTCCGGCACCTCGATGGCCACCCCGCACATCGCCGGCCTGGCCGCCCTCTACCTCGGCCGGCATCCCCAGCTGTCGCCGATGGCGATCAAGTCGGCCATGATGACCACCGCCTACGACACCAGGACCCCGGACGTCTTCGCCCAGGGCGCCGGGCACGTCGACCCGTCCCGCATGTTCACCCCCGGCCTGGTCTACGACGCCGGGCCGAAGGACTGGTACGGGTTCCTGGAGGGCCTCGGCGTGGCCACCGGCACCGGCGTCGCGCCGCTGGCCGCCTCCGACCTGAACTACCCGACGATCGCGGTGGCCGAGCTGTTCGGCTCGCGCACGGTCACCCGCCGGGTGACGGCGCTCACGCCGGGCGTCTACCACGCCTCGATCGAGGTGCCCGGGTTCAGGGCGAAGGTCAAGCCGTCCACGCTGGTGTTCAAGGAGGCCGGCCAGGCCAGGGAGTTCACCGTCACGCTGGAGACGCTGCCCGAGGCCGCCGGCGGGACCGCCACCGGCCGGCTCACCTGGACCGGGGCGGGCATCAGCGTGCGCAGCGCGATCGTGGCCACGCCGCTGAGCGCCAGGGCGCCCGCCGAGGTGCGCGGCGCGGGCGCGGCCGGCTCCCTGTCCTTCGAGGTGACGCCGGGGCTTAAGAAGTTCCAGGTCACCCCGTACGGGCCGGTCTCGGGTGCCGAGACGCCCGGCACGGTCGGCCAGGACGAGGTGTGGGGCCGCGAGATCCCGATCACGGTGCCCGAGGGCGCCAGGGCCGCCGCGTTCCGCATCAAGGCGGTGAACCCGGAGGCCCAGGTGGGCGGCCTGCTCGTCTACGAGGGCCCCGGCGGCCGCGAGTTCGAGACATGGCTGTCCAGCCCGGACGGCGACCACCGCGCCGCGCTGTCCCGCCCGCGGCCCGGCAGGCACACCCTGATCGTGCTCAGCCTCGGTGACCTGCCGGGGACGACGTCCACGGCGTTCACCACCCAGGCCGACATCGTGGAGGCGGGCCACGCGCGCGGCGCGCTCACCGTGACGCCGGCCCGTCCGAAGGTGACCGCCGGCACGCCGTTCACGCTGACCGCGTCCTGGACGGGCGCGACGCAGCGCGTCAACACCGGCTACGTCGAGTACCCCAACGGCGCCGGGACGATCGTCACGATCAACTAGCCGCCCGCCGCTCCGGCCGCTGCTCCGGCCGCCACGGGAGAACCCGTCCGAACCGGACGAGTTCCCCGTAGTGGCCGGGGTCCACCGGGCCGAGGGCCAGGTCGAGCAGCGGGACGGCGGCCTGCTCCGGCGAAGGCGCGCCGCTGACGTCCCACCACAGGCCGGACGTCGGCGTGTTGATCATCCCCGGGCAGACGGCGGCCAGCAGGATCCCGCGGCGGGCGTCCTCCTCCCGCCGTTGTCCGGCCAGCGCCCGCACCGCGGCGACCTGCCAGACCTTGGACGGGATGTTGACGAAGCCCGGCCAGGACTGGGCGCGGGCGCTGCCGTCCCTGACCGCGTCGCGCCAGGCGGCCACCTGCGCGTCCACCTCCTCCAGGCTGGTCAGCCCGTCGAAGCGGTCGTGCAGGACGGGGGCCAGGTGGTGCAGCGTGCCGAGCGAGCTGCCGACCACCAGGAACCTGCCGCCGTCCCGGACCAGCGGGGCGAAGGCGCGCAGCAGCCGGGTGGTGCCGAAGTTGTTCACCTCGGTGTAGGCGTCGATGAGGGCGCGCATGTCGTCGTCCGGGCCGACGCGCATGACGGCGTTGCCGGCGACGACGTCCACGCCGCCGTGCCGCTCGCGCAGCAGGCCGGCGAGCTCGGCGGCGGCCCGCGGGTCGGCCACGTCGAGCAGCTCGCCGCGGACCCGGGCGCCGGCCGCCGGCATCGCCGCCGCGGACCCGGCCACGCGGGCGGCGTCGCGCCCGGTGAGGTAGACGGTGTCGTCCGGCGTCATCCCGGCAGATCGCCGCGCTCGAACGCGCGGCCGGGGCCCGCCTGCTGGAGCGGCGGCACGACGGCGTGCGCCTGACCGCCGCCGGACGGCTCGTGCTGCGCCGCGCCGCGGCCGTCGTGGACGAGGTCGACGCCGCGGCCAGGGAGCTGGCCGGGCTGCCCGGCGAGCCGGCGACCGTCCGGTTCGGCTGGTTCGCCGCGGCGGGGGCCGCGCCGGTGCCCCGCGCGCTGGCCGAGCTGCGCCGCACGCGTCCGTCCATCGCGGTCACCGGGCGGGAGGACGGCAGCTCGGCCCTGGTCCGCGCGTTGCGGGCCGGCACGCTGGACCTGGCCCTGCTCAGCTCGGCCCCGCCGTTTCGCGCCCCGGACGCCGAGACGCCGCCGCTGGAGATCGAGATCCTCACCGAGCGCGGCCTGCGGGTGGCCGTCCCCGCCGGGCACCCGCTGGCCCGGGGCGAGTACGTGGACGTCGCCGACCTGCACGGCCGCCCCTGGATCGCCAGCCCGGCCGCCCCGGCGGGCGAGAGCCCCACACTGGGCGTGCGGCCGGGCCTGGACGAGCGGCCGCAGACGGTGTTCGTCGTCCGCGACTGGCTGGCCAAGCTCGCCCTCGTGGCGGACCTGGCGGGCGCGCTGCGCGCCGCCGCCGTCGGCTCGTGAGGCGGCCACCGGTTATGGTGTGGCCTGTGATCCGTGCCGTGGTGGTTGATGTCGACGACACCCTGTGCCTCACCGAGGCCGCGTGCTTCGAGCTGGAGAACGAGGTCCTGGGGCGGCTCGGCCACGGGCCCATGTCCAGGGCGGTGCACGTGGCGACCTGGGGCCGGTCGCTGCACGAGGCCATGCCGCTGCGCTCGCCCGGCCTCGACCTGGCCGCCTACCTGCCCCTGCATCACGCCGTGCTGCGCGAGTATGTGGCGGCCGGGCTGGTCGACGTCGTCCCGAGGGAGAACCTGCGCGCGATCGACGAGCTCAACGCGGCCGGGCGCGCGGTCATGCTGCTGACCTCGCGCGACGAGGCCGAGATGGAGCACCTATTGGCGCCGGGCCACGCGCTCGACGGCCGGATCGCGGCCGTCTACCACGCCGGCAACACCCGCTTCGGCAAGCCCGACCCGCGCGCCTTCGACGAGCTGCTGGCCGCCACCGGCCTGGCCCCCGACGAGTGCCTCTACGTGGGCGACTCCCCCACCGACGCCGCCGCGGCCACCGGCGCGGGCCTGCGGTTCGTCGCCTGCATGCAGAGCGGGCTGCGCCGGCCCGCCGACTTCGCCCCGCACCCGGTCGACGCCTTCATCGACGCCTTCCCCGACCTGACCGGCACCGTCGCCCTGCTGGAGGAGGCCGCCCGCGGCCCGCTGACGACGGCCCTCGACTAGGAACGTCCTGGACCCGCTCGGCAGAGCCTCAGGCGGCAATAAACCCAAATAACCCGCTTTAAGATTTCTGTCCGATATGTACTACGTGTAGTGATAATCAGTCCCGGGGATGACAGAGCAAGCAAATCGCTGCTCATTCGCCATGAGTCCTATCGGGGGAGATATTTCAATGCAAGCAACCAGGGCCTGCCGGGCCATCGGAGGCGCCGTTCTCTCGGCCGCCGCATTCACGGCCGGAACGCCGTCGGCCGGCGCCGCGGTCGCCACCGTACCGTGCGCAGGATCCGCGCTGGTGAACGCGATCGACAACGCCGCACCGGGCGCCACGCTTTATCTGACCCCCGGCTGCAGATACGTCCTGAACAATTCGACCGGGCCGCTCCCGTCGATCGACACCCCCCTCACCATCCATGGGCAGAACAGCACGATCCTGCGGGACCGGGCGGCGGCCCCGTTCCGCCTGTTCACCGTGAACAGCAACTTCAACCTGGACCGGGTCAAGCTCATGGGCGGCGACGCGACCACCTCCCCGGGAGGATTCGGCGGGGCCGTCGCGGTCAACAGCGGAACCACGAACCTCGACCGGGTGCTCATCGTGCACAACACCGGCACCTTCTCCGGCGGCCTCGGCGGCGTCGGGGGAACTGTCGTCAACGTGACGAACAGCATTATCCAATTCAACTCCGCGACCAGGAACGGCGGGGGCGCGGCGAATGACGGGAGGATGTCCTTCACCAACAGCGTCCTTAACAACAACCGCGCCGGAGAAAGAGGCGGGGCGATCGCGAGCGACGGAATCCTCACCATTATTCGCAGCACCATCAACGACAATGCGGCCGGCATTGTCGGCGGAGGCGTCGCGAACATCGGTCCCGGCACCGCGACGATCAGCCGTAGCGTGATCAACAACAACACGGCCGCCAACGCACCGGGCGGGATCGACAACGAGGGCGCCCCCGGCTCCGTGACGCTGACGGCCTCGGTCGTGCGGGGCAACGTCCCGACCAACTGCTCCCCCACACCCGTCCCCGGCTGCGTCAACTAGGCCGAACGGAAGACGGCGCCCGGGTCCGGACCCGGGCGCCCGTGACGGGACCTGCCGCCCTGGCGTCCCGGCGTCTGGACAAGGGGGCCGGGGTGGCGTAGGCCGAGGGGATGAGCGCCTCGGAACTGCCGAACGACGAGCTGCGCGCCGCCGTCGCCGCGCGCCGGGAGCTGGGTCCCGACTACGAGCAGGCCCTGGTGGACTCGTTCCTGGAGCGGGTCGGCCACGAGATCGACCGGAAGGTCGAGGAGCGGCTCGCCCAGCGCGCCCCTCAGGACAGCGGCCACCGGGGGATGTCCGCGGGCCTGACCTACTTCTCGGTGATCTTCGGTGTGGGCGGGACGATCGCGCTGGTGGGCCGGCCGGACGGGCTGATCGCCGCGATCGTCATGCTGGTCGCCCTCACCGTGATCAACGTGGCCGTCGCCCTGCGCGAGCGCCGCCGCTGAGCGCGCGGGTCAGCCGCGCCGCCGGATCCTCAGCACGTTGTCGACGCGGACGGCCGGCGTGCCCCCCGGGGCGGTCTGGGCGCGTTCGAACTCCTCGGCCCGCAGCACCTCCCACTCCCCCTCGGCCAGCTCCAGAGCGTCCAGCACCTGCTGCGGGGTGGGCAGCTCGACGCGGGCTTCGGGCTCCCACGGCGGGGGGCCGGCGTGCCCGAGCACCAGGAGCTGACCGCCGGGCGCGACGGCCGCGGCGGCGGCGCGCAGGACCTTCTCGCGCGACAGCTCGGCGGGCGAGTGCAGGTAGCTCGCGGTGACCAGGTCGTACTCGCCCTCGGGGAAGGACTCGGCCAGGTCGTGGCGCTGCCAGTCGACGCGCTCGGCCACGCCCGCCTCCGCGGCGTGGACGGCGGCGCGGGCCAGGGCCACGCCGGAGATGTCGGCGGCGGTGACCCGCCAGCCGCGGCGGGCCAGCCACACGGCGTCGGCGCCCTCGCCGCAGCCCAGTTCCAGCGCGGTGCCGGGTGCCAGGTCCGCGACCTCCTCGACCAGGCGCGCGTTGGGGTTGCCGCTCCAGATCCGTTCGGACTGCCCGTAGCGGTCGTCCCAGAACTGCTCGCCGGAGACCGGCGCGCCGGCGGCGGCCGCCACCGCGCGGCGGGTCTCCTCCTCGATCAGGTCGGCGTTGATCGCCGCCGCCGCCCTGACCCCCGCGGCGGCGGCGCCGATGACGTTCTCGCCCAGGTTGGCCACGTTCCCGGCCACGAACACGCCGGGGACGCCGGTCGCGCCGGCCGGGTCGGCGGGCACGTGGACGCCCATGACGTGCCCGTTCATGAGCTGCTCGGCCGTCTCGACGCCGAGCCCGGCCAGCAGGGCCGAGCGGGCGGTGAAACGCGGGGCGACCACGAAGGCCCGGCACGGGACGACGTCGCCGTTCTCCAGGGTGACGCCGGTGAGCGGGCCGGAGTCCGGCGACAGGCCGGCGACCCGCCCTTCGACGACGGTGACGCCGCGCGCGGCCAGCCTGGCCCGGTCCTCCTCGCCGAGCGGCGGGGCGGTGTGCGTGAAGAGCGTCACGTCGTCGCTCCACTGCCGCCACAGCAGCGCCTGGTGGGCGGCGATCGAGCCGGCGGCCAGCACGCCGATCGG
The DNA here is from genome assembly GCF_053596515.1 of Nonomuraea sp. NPDC001684. Taxonomy (NCBI): domain Bacteria; kingdom Bacillati; phylum Actinomycetota; class Actinomycetes; order Streptosporangiales; family Streptosporangiaceae; genus Nonomuraea; species Nonomuraea sp. NPDC001684. The sequence goes on along the minus strand of NZ_JBSFGJ010000243.1, from coordinate 3,033 downwards.
CTGGTCACGCACCTCCCACCCGTGGCAGTACGGGCAGTGCAGCACCTCCCGCCCCCATCGCTCGGCCACGCCGGGCAGGTCGGGCAGCTCGTCCACCAGGCCCGTGGTGACCAGCAGCCGGTCCGCCACGACCGCGGACCCGTCGGCCAGGCGCACGCGGAAACCGCCGGCGTCCAGGCGTTCGGCCGCCACGGCGGAGCCGGTGACGAGCTCGCCGCCGTACCCGGCCACCTCGGCGCGGCCGGCGGCCAGCAGGTCGAGCGGCGGCGTGCCCTCCCGGCCCAGGTAGGTGTGCACGCCGCCGGCCGGGGCGTTGCGCGGCCGGCCCTCGTCGATCACCAGCACCCGGCGGCGGGCCCGGCTCAGGGTCAGGGCGCCGCTGAGCCCGGCGGCCCCGCCGCCGACGACCACCACGTCGTACTTGTCGTCCATCGCGTTCCTCCAGAGATGTGCCGATGGCACACTGTGCGTCCCGCGCGACGCGGTTGACAAATGTCGTTGCCGAAATGGCAAGCTGGGCCGCATGGACGAGACACCGGATCTCGACGAGGTCCTGCGGGCGGTGGGGCCGCGGCTGCGGGCGTTGCGGCAGCGGCGGGGCGTGACGCTGGCCCAGCTCGCCGAGGCCACGGGCATCTCGGTCAGCACGCTGTCGCGGCTGGAGTCGGGCGGCCGCCGGCCCACGCTGGAGCTGCTGCTGTCGCTGGCGCGCGCCCACCAGGTGCCACTGGACGAGCTCATCGACGTGCCGCCGACCGGCGATCCGCGGGTGCACCTGCGGCCGGTGTCGCGGCACGGCATGACGTACATCCCGCTGAGCCGGCGTCCGGGCGGGATCCAGGCGTACAAGCACATCTACCCGCCGGGCTGGCCGCACGGCGAGTACGAGCAGCGGGCCCACGAGGGCTACGAGTGGCTCTACGTCCTGTCCGGGCGGCTGCGCCTGCTGCTCGGCGAGCACGACGTGCTGCTGACGGCGGGCGAGGTGGCCGAGTTCGACACCCGCGTGCCGCACGCGTTCGCCAATCCCGGCCCCGAGCCCACGGAGGTGCTCGCCCTGTTCGGGCGGCAGGGCGAGCGCATGCACGTGCGCGCCCGCCCCACCGCCCGATGAGCCGCCGCCGGATGAGCCGCCGCCCGATGAGCCGCCGCTCAGGACGTGCCGGTCAGGAGGTGCCGAAGCCGTCCAGCTGCTCGCGCTCCTCCGGGGTGGCGAGCTCCTGGAAGACGGTGATGTGCAGGCCGCCGGGCGCGTCGAGGCGGGCGTTGAGCGACTGCCAGGGGGTGAGCGTGGGCGGGGCCACCTCGTCCGCGCCGGCCGACACCAGGCGGGCGGTGGTCGCACGGGAGTCGTCCACCTCGAAGGCGACCCGCAGCTTGGGCGCCACCTGCCGGCCCACCTCGACGTCGTCGATCATCTTCTTCTGGGCCGGGTTCGCGATCTCCAGGGTGGCCCGGCCCGCGTCGAGGATGGCCACGCGGGCGCCGTCACCGGAGGAGTAGGCGGCCTCCTCGGGCAGGCCGAGCACGTCGCGGTAGAAGGTCAGCGCCGCCTCGTAGTCCTCCGCCTCGACGACCAGCCGGAGCTGTCGGACGGCCGGGGCGTCGGGGTGGTCGTTCATGGGTTCTCCTCATCGGATGCGGACGATCACCCCCGCCAACCCGCGCCGCGACCGGTAAATTCCCTTTCCGGGCTCGTTCAGGCCGCGGTCAGGGCCTTGACCAGGTCGTCGAGGACGACGCCGGCGGCCAGCGGGGCGCCGCGGGTGCTCCAGACCGAACCGTTCACCGGCACGACGTGCCCCGCCCTGACCGCTTTCAGCTCCTTGAAGGCGGGCGTCCGCCGCACCTCGTCGAGCGTCTTCTCGCCGTCGGCGGTCAGCGTGGAGACGAACAGCCATTCGCCGTCGATGTCCGACAGCGCCTCCAGGCTGAGCGGCATGGAGTGGGCGGTGCCGTCCTTGTCCTGGGCGGCGGGACGGGTCAGGCCCAGGTCGGTGGCGACGAAACCGGCGAACTGCCGCTTCTCCATCCAGCTCGGGCCCTGCGGGTTCCAGCGCACGATGCTCACCTCGGCCGGCTTGATCCTGGTCTTGGCCGCGGCGACGCGGGCGTCGTAGTCGGCCATGACCTTCCTGGCCGCGTCCAGCTTGTTGAGCGCGTTGCCGACGCCCATGAACGACAGCTTCCAGTCGTCGGCGGGGGCCATCGTGACCACGGTGGCCGGGGTGACCTTGCGGAGCTGGTCGAGCACCTGCTGGTCCTGGAGGTCGCCGGCGAGGATGAGGTCCGGACGGGCCTCGACGACCTTGTCGATGACCGGCTGCAGCAGGTTGCCCACGACCGGGATGCCCTTCACCTTGTCGGCCAGGTAGGCCGGCGGCGTGTCGATGCCCTGGCCGTTGGTGATGCCCACCGGGGTCACGCCGAGGGCCAGGACGGCGTCCAGGTCCTCCTGGGTGAGGGTGACCACGCGTTTGGGCTGGGCCGGGACCTTGATCAGGGTGCCGGTGGCGTCCTTGACCTCCCGGACGGCCGGCGCGGCGGCGGCGGACGCGCCCGGCGCGGCGGGTGCGGAGGACGCGCCGCACGCCACGGCGGTCAGGACGGCGGCGGCGGCGACGAGCAGTCCGCCGACCCTGCGGAGAGGGGCCATACGAGCTCCCGAGCTAAGAAATGAGGTAAGCCTTACCTTTTTTAGGTTAGCCTTACCTTATGTTTACGCAAGCCCGGGCCTTCGGACTCGGCGCCGCCGCGCTGCTGGCCCTGTGCGCGGCGTCCATGCTCACCGGCGCGGGCCGGGTCACCCCCGGGCAGGTCCTCGACCACCTGCTCGGCGGCGGCGGGGACGACCACCTGCGCATGGTGGTGGACACGCTGCGGCTGCCCCGGACGCTGGCCGCCCTCGTCGTCGGCGCCGCGCTCGGGGTCTCGGGCATGCTGCTGCAGTCGGTCACCCGCAACCCGCTGGCCGAGACCGGGCTGCTCGGCGTGAACGCGGGCGCCGCCCTCGGCGTGGTGACCGGGATCGTC
>NZ_JBSFGJ010000242.1:0-14591 GCF_053596515.1 Nonomuraea sp. NPDC001684 | reverse complement strand
CGTGATCCTCGTCGTGGCCGGCCTGCTGGGGGACGCGGTGAACCTGTGGACGGGCCTGCCGATGGCCGTCTTCGGCGCCGCCTTCGTCCTGTGGGCCCGCCTCCGCCCCCTCAAGCCCTAGCCGCACCGCCCTCGACCCGCCCTACAGCCCACAGGCCGTACGCCCGGCCTGCGGGCCCCGCGCCGGCACCGCTGCGGCGGCGGCGGCGCGGAGCCGTCCGCGCCCGTTCAGTACTCGACCTCGAAGGTGTGGGGACCGAGGCCGTACCCGTCGCCCCGCGGGACGACGTACCCCTGGTTCGCGAGGACGGCCAGGCTGTCGCGCACCTCGTCGTCCTCCAGGCCGGTCGCCCGGATCACCGCCTCCAGGCCGGCCACGCCGCCGGACCCGATCGCCTGCGAGGCCACCGCCTCGTAGACGTGGATGTCGACGTCCGACAGCTCCTGGACGTCATGCCCCTCGGACATCAACGTTGCCTCGCCCCCTCCCTCAGCCTGGCCGGATCGACCTCGCGGTCGGGGAACCTGCGAAGGTATTCCGCCTCTAGCTCATTGGTACGGGAAGTGTGACGTGCCAGAGCATCGTCTGATCCATGGAAGAATGTGTCACTACGAGTGGCATGGAGTTGCCGCAGCTCGCGTACCACATCCTCGTCGCTGAGCTGGGCCGGATCTATTCCCATCGTCGTCATGGGTTCCCCCTACCCCAGACACCCCCGACAATATCTGTCACAATTCCTGACATATAGCCATTGTTTGGGAGCGATTCGTCGCCTTACCTTCCCGGTATGGACCTCGAGCTCAGGCACCTCAGGATCGTCCGCGCGGTAGCGGACGCGGGAAGTGTGAGCAAGGCCGCGTCCCTGCTCGGGCTGGCACAGCCGGCCCTCACCGCCCAGCTCAAACGGATCGAGAGGGTGCTCGGCGGCGCCCTGTTCGAACGTGACCGCCACGGGGCGCGGCCCACGCGACTCGGCGAGCTGGTGCTCGCCCGGGCGCGCGTGCTGCTCCCCGCGGCCAAGGAATTGCAGGACGAGGCAGTACGATTCGCCCACACCCCCTCCCCCGGCTTCCGCATCGGCGCCACCAACGGCCCGATACTCGGCGGCCTGGTCGACCGGCTGGCCGCGGAGCGCACGGTCACCACGTTCACGTCGTGGTCAACGCACGAGCTGATCAACATGGTCGAGCTCGGCCGCCTCGACTACGTGCTGACCGGCGCCTGCGGCGACTCCGGCACCCCCACAGGAACGCTCCTGTGGGAGACGATCAGCGTCGACCCGGTCTTCGCCCTCGTCGGCGAGGACCATCCGCTCGCCAAGGAGAAGGAGGTGGAGCTGGCCGACCTTGCCGGCGAACAATGGGCCGTCACCCCCGGCGACGGCTGCTTCGCCGACTGCTTCGCCATGGCGTGCGCCCGAGCCGGCTTCACCCCCGGAACGATCTACGAGACGGACGTCCCGACCTGCACCCACCTCGCCCAGGTGGGCCGCGCCGTGGTGCTCTGCCAGGCGACCCACCAGGCCCTGCCGGGGCTGGCCATGGTCCCGCTCTCCGGCGCGCCGCTGCGCTGGCGGCAGCTCCTCGGCCGCCACCCCACCGCCCCCGACGCCACCTGGGTGGTCGCCCAGGCCAAACAGGCGCACACCGAGGCCGTACGCCGCAGTCCGGTCTACTCCGATTGGCTCGCACGCAACCCGGCGTACGGCACCGCGCCATAACACCCTGATAGGAGTGAAGTAATAACTCCTCGCCCCGTGGGCCCGCCGTTACCGTGACGGCACCCCCAGCGGCGGGAGACAACCCAGCTCCACTCGCCGGCGCTGATCGCGGACGCGATCGGCGCATCAGCCATGTCCGGCTGCCTGGGCCGCGACCATTCACGTCCAACTTCACCCTGAACCGACCCCCGCCTCCAGGCAAGGCGCAATGCCACCTCGCACCCAAGGCCCGATGCCATGTCGCACTCCGAGGCGCTACGCCACCACGCACCCCAAGGCGCTACGCCACCACGTACTCCCACCCGGGCCGCCACTCGAACGGCGCGTCCACCAGGTCTTCAAGCGGAGTGCCGTCCAGCAGGTGCTGCAACGCCCACCGATTAGCCGAATGGGACACCACCAGCACCGTGGCCCCCTGCCACTCCTCCCGCAGGTCCTCAAGGAACGCGGCCGTCGCCGCCACGACCTGCCGATAGCTCTGCCCGCCCGGCCACGGCGTGTCGATGTGCCGCCTGCGCAGGGCCGCCACCTCGCTCACCGGCCGTCCGCTGTAGCTGCCGTAGTCGCACTCCCTGAGCCGCGCGTCGAGCCGGACCTCCTTCCCGCCCTTCCCGCCCTTCCCGCCCCCGAACGCCACCTCCACCGTCTCGACCGCCCTGCGCAGATCCGAGCAGTAGACGACGTCCACCCCCCGCCTCCGCACCCCGAGCTCGGCGGCCAGCTCCCGCCCCCGCTCGGACAACTCCCCCGGCAGCCACCCGGTGGCGACGCCGATCTCGTTGTCCACAGTGATGGAGTGGGTCTCGTACACCACCTTGATCGCCATATCGGCACCGTACTTCCTCTCCCAACCCCTCCCATTCCGCCCACAGCAAACACAACCCCCAACCGAGACCCGAATATGATCGACACGACTCCACCAACCTTGCCCGGCATGGAATGATGTCCGCGGGACCCCGTCCCCATCCGGCCGTGCGGCACACCCGGATCCGATGCTCTAGCCTTGACATGCGCGAGCCTCACCAAGATCCACCCGCCGCACACCGCATGTCACAACTGAATCCAGGGGCGGTAGCTCAGCCGGTCAGAGCATCGGACTCATAATCCGTGGGTCGTGGGTTCAAGTCCCACCCGCCCTACTCATCAAAACCGCATCCGACCTGGGGTTTCTCGCAGGTCTGTCTAGATAACGGTGTATCTCGATCTTGATTAGTTATCGAGTGGTCGGGGTCAGGCGGCCTTCGAAGGTGATGGCGAAGGCGTTCAGCGCGGCTTTCCAGCGGGTGATCCAGCGTTTGCGGCCCTTGCCGGTCGGATCCAGGCTCATGATCGCCATGTAGACGCACTTGAGCGCGGCCTGCTCGTTCGGGAAGTGCCCGCGAGCCTTGACCGCCCGCCGGATGCGGGCGTTGACCGACTCGATGGCGTTGGTCGAGCAGATCACCCGGCGGATCTCGGTGTCGAAGTTGAGGAAGGGCACGAACTCGGCCCGGGCGTCCTCCCACAACTTCACGATCGCCGGATACTTGCCGCCCCACGTCTCGGCGAACTCCAAGAACCGCTCCAGCGCGGCCGCCTCGGTCGGCGCGGTGTAGACCGGCTTGAGCGCCTTGGCGATGGCGTCCCAGTGCTGGCGGGCGGCGTACCGGAACGAAGCACGCAGCAGGTGCGCCACGCAGGTCTGCACGACAGCCTGGGGCCAGACCTGCTCAATAGCCTGCGGCAGCCCCTTGAGGCCGTCACAGACCACCATCAGCGCGTCCGCAACGCCGCGGTTCTTGATCTCAGTGAGCACATGCAGCCAGAACTTCGCACCCTCGCCGCCGTCGCCGGCCCACAAACCAAGGATGTCGCGCTCGCCATCGACGGTGACGGCCATCGCCACGTAGATGGGGCGGTTGGCGACCTGGCCGTCACGCAGCTTGACGTGGATGGCGTCGATGAAGATCACCGGGTAGACGAGGTCGAGCGGCCGGTTCTGCCACTCTGCCATCCCCTCCAGCACCTTGTCGGTGATGGTGGAGATGGTCTGCCTGGACACCTCGGCGCCGTACACCTCGGCCAGATGCGCCGAGATCTCGCCGGTGGTCAGGCCCTTGGCGGCCAGCGAGATGACCATCTCATCGACGCCGGACAGGCGTCGCTGCCGCTTGCGCACGATCTTCGGCTCGAAACTGCCATCCCGATCCCGCGGCACGGTGATCTCTACCGGCCCGACGTCGGTGAGCACGGTCTTGGACCGGCTGCCGTTGCGGGTGTTACCCGTCTCGTTGCCGAAGCGTTCGTGCTTGTCGTGCCCGAGATGATCGGTGATCTCGCCCTCCAGCGCGGACTCCAGCACCAGCTTGGTCAGCCGGCCAAGCAGCCCCGTTCTCACCCACCAGCTCCACTCCTTCGGCTCGCGCCTGGTCGACCAGCCTGGCCACCAGCTCCCGGTCCGTCGAGTTGTCCGGCTTCTTGCGCGCCACCGCGGCGTCCTCCAGGTCGATCTCTGTCGATGCCTGGATCACAGTACTCATCAGGGGTGTCCTCCATGATCAGGAGTTACACCGTTTGTTCTTACAGTCCCTTGTTCTTACAGTCCCCGTGGGAATTCTGGTGGGACTGACGAACGGTCTGAGGTGTCGGAGAAATCGAACGATTCTCAACACCCTGAGAGACTGATCTTTGTGTCAGACAGGCCTGCCAGTAGGAGTGGAACGGCCAACCGGGTTCAGTGTCACATCTGTTGACAGTGCTCCATGATGGAGCCGATACCCTTCGCTGGGCTCATGGCGTGGCAGTCGTCGGCGTCCTGGAGGCTGGCGAAGTCGGCGTGCGCCTGGGCGACGGCTCGGGGTATGCCTCCTGCTTCTCGTGCTCGGCGAGCGCTCGGTAGATGCTCGCGACGCTGGGGGCCAGGCCCTTGCGTTTGCCGGTCGGGATGATCAGGTCGGGCTGGATCTGCTCGACCGATTCCCGTTCGCCCGGCGGCGGAGCACGGCGTGCAGCATGTCGTCGGTGATGACGGGCGGCCGGCCGCCGTGCTTGCCCTTGCGGGCCGCCGCGTCGAGTCCTTCGAGGGTCGACTCGCGGACGTTCTCCCGTTCGGTCTCGGCCATCGCCGCGAAGAACGCGAACAGCAGGCGGCGGGCCCGCTGGGGTCGTACATCCCGGGCAGGGGCCCGGCGAGCATCTCCAGGACCGGGCCGTGCGCGGTGAGGTGATCGGCCATGGCGGTGAGTTCGGCGGCACGGGCCTGCGTGGACATCCGCGCCTGGATGGACCAGTGAACGAGGCCCCAAGCCGTTCGCGTGGACCAAGACAGCCGAGGAGATCCTCGAATCCCCCGCTCAAGATTGCCGACGAATCTCAGGTGGATGACACCAGCCCCAGCTCAGGGCGGTAGCCGACGGTAATCCTGCCAGTGCGGGACCCTGGAGGACCTCGCGGGCGCTGCCATCTTCCTGGCCTCAGCGGAGTCGGTCTGGGTGACGGGCGGTGATCTGGTCGTGGACGGTGGCGACGCGGTGGTGTGAGAGCAACCGCACCGGCAGGCCGCGCTATCCGGTGGGCGGGTTCCCGGTTACCTGGCGGGCGGTGACCAGGCCTGATTCGTAGGCCGCGATGACCGCCTGGGCGCGGTCGCGCACGGAGAGCTTGTCGAAGATGCTGGTGATGTAGTTCTTGACGGTAGAGAGGCTGAGGCCGAGGGCGCGGGAGATCTCGGTGTTGTCGAGGCCCGTGGCCATCAGCCGCCATACCTCGACCTCGCGGGGTGTGAGTTCGTCCAGGCCCGTGGGGGTCGGCCGGGTGCCGTGAGGCGCCCGTACGTAGGTGGAGATCAGCCGGGTGAGCAGGCGTGGAGCGACGGCGGCGTCGCCGGCGTGGACGGTGCGGATCGCCGCGCTCAGGTCCTCGGGTGAGCTGTCCTTGGGCAGGAACCCGTAGGCTCCGGCGCGCAGGGCGCCCACGAGGTACTCGTCCATGTCGAAGGTGCTGAGGGCCAGGACCCGGCTGCCGGGCACGGTGGAGGCGAGTTCCCTGGTCGCGCCGATTCCGTCGAGGACGGGCATCCTGATGTCCATCACCACGACGTCGGGGCGTAGTTGGCGGGCAAGGGTGACGGCCTGCGCGCCGTTCTCGGCCTCTCCCACGACCTCGAAGGACGGGTCGGGGGAAAGGATCAGCGACAGGCCGCGCCGTACCAGCAACTGGTCGTCCACGATCAGCACTCTGATCGGCGGCGCGGTCATGGGTGCGCCCCTTCGTGCTGGACGGCCTCGTCCGTGGTCAGCGGCAGGTCGGCCACCACGGCGAACCCCCCGTCGGCCTGCGGGCCCGCGGTGAGGGTGCCGCCGTGCAGGGCGACGCGTTCGCGCATGCCGATCAGGCCGTATCCGCTAGCGCGCGCCCCCTCCTGTGGCGGGCTGCCCCCGCCGTCGTCGTGTACTTCGATGGTGACTCGATCCTGATGGTAGGTCAGCTTCATGGACGCGCGGGCTGTCCCCGCGTGCTTGCGGGTGTTGGTGAGGGCCTCCTGGGCGATCCTGAACACTGTGAGGCCGATGGTCGGCGGCAACGGGCGCCACTGTCCGTGGACGCTGAACTCGGTCGGCACTCCGGCGAGGCGGGATTCGGTCGCCAGGCGATCGAGGTCGTCGGCGTCCGGCTGGGGCTGGGACGGCGCGGCCGGGGGTTCGTCGCCGTCCCGCAGGACGTCCAGGAGCTGGCGCATCTCGCGCAGCGCGAGCCGCCCGGAGGACTCGAGAGTGACCAGGGCGTCCTTGACCACCTCCGGTTCTGCGAGGTTGGCCCGCGCTCCGCCGGCCATCAGCTGCATGGTGGTGATGTGGTGGGCCACGATGTCGTGCAACTCCCGTGCGATGCGGCGGCGTTCGTCGGCCACCGCACGGTCGGCGAGGAGTCTGCGGTTGGCGTCCACTTCCCGCTGCCAGCGGTTCATCGCCATGGCGGCGCCGACGACGATCAGGGTGGTGAGGGGCGGGGTGATCGCGTCCTGCCAGGGCGGAATGCGGCCGTTGCTCTGGCTCAGCAGCGTCACCGCTACCGTGACGACGGCCGCGAGCACCGTCACGCGGCCGGGGCAGGCCCTGGCGACCGAGTACAGGGCGACCAGCAGCACGGCGCCGAAGTGCCAGGGCAGCGGCACGGTCAGGGTGGCAGTCGCGTCGAGTGCCAGGACGGCGGCGAGCGTCGCCACCGGGTGGCGACGCCGGGCCAGCAGCGGCAGGGCTGTCAGCGCGACGAAGAGGAACCCGGTCACGCTCACGGTGTGCCGGCCGTCGGAGGCGTTGAAGAACACGTAGCTGAGCAGGTTCATCACGCAGGCGCCGCCGATCACGAGCGCGTCGTTACGGCTCCACGGCAGCTCCCGGGCATCGCCGGACCCGACGTATCGGCTCCTGGACATGTATGACTTCCCCCTGTACCAGGCCTCTTGGCCCCCGAACCAGGGTTGCACAGCAGTCGGAATGCTCTCACCGCGCGGACCCGGACTGAGGACCAGGGTCCTGGTCGCGGCCGCGGGGGAGGACTCAGGGCCCCGGTCAGGATCATCCGCTGCCAGGAGGTTCGCTGCTCTTCTGACTGATGGTCTGGATACCGGCCGGGAACCCCGGCACCAGGTGAATCTGCCAGGAGGCAAAAATGAGTGTTGGCCAGCGCCGATTCCATGCGGTCGTGGCGACAGCGGCCGTGGCCGTGTCGGCCGGTGTGCTGGCGGTGAGCCCGGCGCACGCTTCTTCCCCCGGTTACGACCGGGCGGCCCTGCAAGCGGACCTGGACGCGATCCGCGACGCTGGCACGCTGGGAGTGCAGGCTCGGGTGCTCTCGCCCCGCGCCGATCTGGCCGCATCCAGTGGTACGGCGGTGCTGGGCCGTAAGGTGCCGGTCCCGAGCGGCGGGCATTTCCGGATGGGCAGCAACACCAAGACCTTTGTCGCCGCCGTGATCCTGCAGCTCGAGGCGGAAGGGCGGCTCTCCGTCAACGACAGCGTCGAGCGGTGGCTTCCCGGGCTGGTGCGCGGCAACGGCAACGACGGGCGCGCGATCACCGTCAAGCACCTGCTCCAGCACACCAGCGGCCTGCACGACTCCGTAGGCGACATTGAGAAGAAGATGCACACGGAGCGGGGTTACCGCACTTACCGGTTCCTGCGCATGAGCCCGCGGCGGCTGGTGGCGCTCAGCGTCGGCCATCGACCGCTGTTCGCCCCCGGCTCCCGCTGGAGCTATTCCAACATCAACTACACCTTGGCCGGGATGATCATCGAGAAGGCCGTCGGCAACTCCTGGCGCGAGGAGGTGACGCGCCGGATCATCAAGCCGCTCAAGCTGCGGAACACGACCCTGCCCGGCGACTCCCCGCTCCTGCCCAAGCCGCACGTGCAGTCCTACACCGAGGACGCCAAAACCGCGCGCCCGTTCCGCTCCACCCTGCTCAGCCTCGGCTGGGCCGGCGCGGCGGGCGAGGCCGTCACCACCACAGAAGACCTGGCCAGGTTCTGGCGTGCACTACTGGGCGGGCAGGTGCTGTCGCAGCAACAGCTGAAGAAGATGATGACCACGGTCCCCGTCGGCGTGCCCGGCAGGGAGTTCGGGCTGGGTATGGCCAAGCAGCGACTGAGCTGCGGAGTCACGGCCTGGACGCACCCCGGCGGCACCCCCGGGTTCATCACCGACAACGCCGTCACCCAGGACGGCCGTACCAGCGTGATCGTCTCCCGGACCACCTACCCCGGCACGCGAGAGCAGGGCCAGGCTACGGCCCGCCTGATCGACAATGCACTCTGCGCCGCCTCCGTCCGCAGGAGCACGTCATGATCCGCGCCTTGACCGGATATTCCACCAGACACCCATGGAAGGTCATCGCCCTCTGGGCGGTGCTGGGCGTCGCGTTGAGCGCCCTGACCCCGACCCTGTTCGACCGGGTCACCCAGAACCAGACCGGGGACTTCCTGCCTCGCAGCTACGACTCGGCCGCCGCCCTGAACATCGCCAAGGAGCGGTTCGGGGTGAATCCCGACGCGACCACGGTGACGGTGCTGGTCGCCCGCTCCGACGGCAAGGCCCTCAACGCCGCTGACCAGGAGCGGGTCGAGGCCGAGGCGGCGAAGCTGGCCAAGCGCCGGGTGATCATGCCAAGGGAGGACGACGGTCCGCAGCAGTACCTGGTCCCCGACCGCTCCCAGACCCCCACGATCGCCCCGGCGATGACGGCGCCCGACCGGAGTTTCGAGCTGCTCTCCGTCGAGCTGATCGGCAATCGTGCGGATAGGGGCGTCCAGGGCGTCTACCGGACCTTCAGGGACGCCGCCCGGACGCAGTTCTCAGAGGCGGGGATGCGTACCGGTTTCACCGGGCCTCTCGCCGATGCCGTCGACACCGTCGATTCCCGCAAGATCGCCACGACGGTCGGGGGCGGGCTCATCATGGGGCTCATCATCCTGCTCAACGTGCTGGTGTTTCGCAGCGTGCTGGCGGCCCTGCTGCCGTTGCTCGCGGTCGCCCTGATCGGCTTCGTGGCCGCGGGCGCCGTCGCGGGCGCCGCGATGATCAGCGGGCTCAAGCTCGACGCGAGCACCCCCGGGCTGATCAACGTGGTCTTGTTCGGCATTGGCATCGACTACCTGTTGTTCCTGCTGTTCCGCTTCCGCGAGGCACTGCGGGCCAGGCCCGAGCAGTCAGCCCGCGAGGTGGCCGGGCAGGTCTCCGGCCGGGTGGGCACCGCGATCACCTCGGCGGCGCTGACCATCGTGGCCGCCTTCGCCACGCTGGGACTGGCGACCTTCGGGCAGTTCCGCTCGATGGGTCCCGCGATCGCCGTCGCGATCCTGGTGATGCTGTTCGGCAGCCTCACCCTGCTGCCGGCGCTGCTCGCGGCCACCGGCCGCAAGATGTTCTGGCCCTCCCGCACGGCCTTGCACCGCGAGACGCGCGAGGGCCGTGCCGCCCGCTTGGGCGAGCTGGTCACGCGACGCCCGCTGATGATGCTGACCGCCTCTGTCGCCCTGCTCGCCGCACTGGCCGCCGGGCTCATCGGCATCCGCATGGACTACGGCCAGGGCAGCCCCGGCACCCAGACCCCCGCCGCAGCCACCGCGGCCGAGATCTCCCATGCGCTGCCGGCCGGCGTGTCGGACCCGACGAGCGTCTTTGTTACCTCCAAGGACGACAGCGCCCTCACCGCCGACCGGCTGGACGGTCTATCCCGTGCGCTCACCCAGGTCAAGGGTGTGGGCCAAGTCGCGAAGACCGTCCTGAACAAGGACCACCGCGCCGCCAGGATCGACCTCTATCCGACCGCGGACCCGCAGAGCCAGCAGGCCCGCGACCTGGCCTCCGGACCGATCAGGGCCACGGTTGCCCAGCACACGCCCGCCGGGACGAAGGCACACGTGGGCGGGACCCCGGCGATCATCGCCGACATCTCGACGGCCGTCGAGCATGACCTCACGATCGTGTTCCCGGTCGCGGCCGCGCTGATCGCGCTGATCCTCCTGCTGCTCCTGCGCAGCCTGCTCGCGCCGGTGATCCTGATGCTCTCCGTCGGGCTCGGCTTCGCCGCCACCCTCGGCGCCGCCACCCTGCTGTTCCAGCACATACTCGGCAAGCCGGGCGTCAGCTTCACCCTCCCGCTCGTGTTGTTCCTGTTCGTCGTCGCCCTGGGCACCGACTACAACATCCTGATCGCCGACCGGATCCGGGAGGAGATGCGGCGACCAGGTCCGGCCCGCGCCGCAGTGGCCCGCGCCCTACGGCACACGACACCGGCCATCACGACGGCCGGCGTGGTGCTAGCCGCTTCCTTCGCCAGCCTCGCCACGTCCCCGGGCAACGAACAGATCGCCTTCGCGATGACGCTGGGCATCATGGTTTCCGCGCTTGTGGTGTCGCTGGTGCTGGTCCCCGCACTCGCCGCACTGCTCGGTAGGGCCGTCTGGTGGCCGGTCCGCCCTCGACCTACCAGGGGGCCTGGGACCATTCGGCCGGGATTGAACGCTGAAGGGGTGCAGCCCACATACGCCCAGAACCCACATTAACGATCTTGATGGGGAGCCGACAGGCTGGGCGCGGGTTGACATAAAGATAGATATCGAGCGTCGCGGCCTGCGGAAACGCGCTGCTGATCGTTATCGTGCCGGACTCATCCCGCCATGTTCGAGCCGAAACCAGCCGCGCGTTCACCGGCCCTCGTCCATCCCCCTCGGGTTCACTCTCTCTGACGAACCCTCACCGCGAGCGCCCCTGAGTTCAGCAGCAGACGCGCGAATCTCGCATTGGATGCGAACCTACGATGGCCACTGAGCCCGCCTGACCTGCGGCGGGTGCCTTGGCGTTCAATTCCGGCCGGATAGTCCCAAGACCCCGACAAACAGCAGGCCGAAGCTGGCGAGCATGCCAGGCCGCTCACAGAACCTGGCTGTGACGCGCGAGGCCATCTGGGGCCGCGCACGTGATGGGTCCCACGGCACAGTCGCACACCGCGGCGAGGTAGCCGCGCTGATCCGGTGCCCGCCCTGCAGTTCACAACCCCAAACAGCCCGAGGAGCGGTGCACATCCAGCCGTACCGTCCGGTGTGCATTCCGGTGTACGCCGGCACTGCGGAGATGTTCCGATCGAGGCCGATGGTCGTGCAGTCGAGGCCGGCCGGAGCGTGCGCCCGCGCCAGAGCCCGCATGGTGGAACTGGCCGGGCCGTCGCACCACCGAAAGTCCCAGCCAGGCCCCGCGAAGCTTGCCTCGACGTCGCCGACGATGACGATGCTGAGTGTGCGGGCCAGGTCGTGCATCTACCGGGATCGCCGAATCCGGCGTCGGTTGAGGCGCAGACCCTGATGTCGGGCCCGAGCGCGGACCGGCAGTCATGGGCGGCGGGCGGCACTGACGATCAGCTTGGGGTAGTGCGAGGATACCGCCGGACGGGGATCTCAGTCGATCGGCTCGCGATGCACCCACTCGACGAGATCGTCGGACGCGAGCGCCCGCACGCGCGCGGCGTACCGGGCGAGGTCGGCGTCGTCGAGGAGGTCACGCCACTGGCCGCTCGTGCCGCGGCTGAAGAACGCGGCCGGATCGACCCAGTGCTCCGGACCGCCGGCGGGGACGGTCGTGTCGGCCCTGCTGCGCATCGACTCGAACGTCGCCGCCTGGACCAAGCGGGGCCATCGGTGCTCATCGACGTCGATGCCGAGGCGCGCGGCCATCTGGCGCATCTGCCCCTCCAGGTCGGCCTTTAGGTCGTCGTAGTGCACGTACACGATGTCGAGATCGTCGCCGGCGTCCCGGAACGTCTGCAGGTGCTCTACAGTGCGCCGCAGCGACGACCCGACCTGCGTCGATGGTGTCTCGTCGTCGACCCACTGCCAGAAGCGGTCCCGCTCGCCGTCGGGGCGCGGCCGCGGTGGCCGCAACGGTCCGAGCTCGATACCGTCGATCGCGGCCGCCCGTTCGCGTTGGCTGAGGAACGCGCCGATGTCGGTGTTGTCGATATGGCGGTCGATCGACAGCCCTACGTCGCGCGGGTCGCGACCGACGCAGATGTATGTGACCGTCGGATCGTTGGGTATCCCGTCGAGCGGCGTGTGGGTCTTGATGAACCGGCGGTGCGTCTGGGCTTCCAGGTCCGCGAACACGTCTGTGCGGGCGCGAGTCACCATGTCGATCCACGGCGAGAGCGTGTCCAACGGGAGCGGGAGCTCCGGCTCCTGCAGTATGAGCAGGGCGCAGATCATCTGCATCCACGTCGTCCCGCACTTCGGCGGGGTGCTGATGATGATGTCGCCGGGGCGAAGCCCGAAGCCGTCCCAGCGGTTGCTGTCGTACATACTCGTCTCGTAGTGGCGCACGGGCGTCATCCTTGCAGCGGATCCGATCCCGTGAGGCCCAGATGATTCACCGCGCGACATCCCGCCAAGGGCTCAAGACTGAGGTCCCGAAGAGCGTCGCGCAACAGTACGTAGCGCAGCATCCGCCCCTGGTGTCCGATCTCGAACACTCCACGAGGGCATCATGAAGGCCAGAGGATGAGCACCGAAACGGGCTCCCGATCCACATCGGCGCCGCTCTACTCGGACATTTGAATCTTCAAGCAACTCGGGGATACGTCGCGGTCTTCAACGAAGACCTCGTCCGCCACTACCAGGCCTACCTCGACCGCCGCCGCCGAGCCCGGCCCACCGACGAATACCGCCCAGTGACCGACCCCGAATTGCTCGACTTTGAAGAACACTTCGATCAGCGCAAAGTCGAGCTGGGCGGATGCGCCCGGCCCTACGGAACACCCTGCCAGCACGAGCACGCCTGCCCTAGATGCCCCATGATCAACATTAATCCGAAGATGCTGCCCAGACTCGACGAGATCGGAGTCAAAGTCGACCTCCAGGCCCGCCGGGCCCGCGCCGAAGCCGAGGGCTGGCTCGGCGAGATCGAAGGCATCGACCTCACCCGCACCTTCTTGCGCCAGAAACGAGACCAGACCCGCCGCCTCGCCAGAGTCGCCCCGACCCACCTCGGTATGCCGGGCATGCCCACGCCAGGTGAAGCATGATTCGTGATCAATATGGCACGACGACGTCGAGCTCACGGAGCTTGGCGACCGCCAACGACAAGCACAGAGCAGGACTGGCACCATCAGCACGCATGCCGACCTCCAAGGGGCCGCCGCTCGCCGCGAAGGTCCAGGAGGACCGTCCCTCCGCCAGCCTCTCGGCATCGACCCTGAGCATCGCGTTGACCCCCTGCTCACCGAGCCACTCCAAAATGAGCAGCGCCGCGTCCTCGATGCCGCCCTCTGGATCAGTCTTCGGCCATCGGCCTTTCCGCCTGGTCACGAGAGGGACCCTATCGACGACATCCGAGACCGGAGGACTTCGGAAGATCGCGGAGCGCGTCAACCCTCACCCGGACGCGACTTGCATAGTGCAGAGAACGAAGTGGCCGAGAAACTTGTCCCATTCGGCGTCGGTGGGGACACGTTGTCACGCATCTGATCGAGACGAGGCGCCTGTCCGGGATCCAGGCGTAGGAAGGCGCACCGTTCAGGGCACACGTTTTTGGCGCTGCCGCCGGTCGGTCGCCCCGGACGTCTCAGTCCGGAGCCTCGCCCAGCGCGCTGGGCGTTCGGGCGCGAAGATGAGAGTGGCACTCGGCGGCATCGTTGTCTCTTGTTGCTGGTAGCGGCGCACTGGCCGGGGTGGCGCAGCCGCGGCGAGGGCTGTCGCTGGTCAGGCGCGGGCGGATTCTGGCGGTGGCCGCCGTGACCTGGCAGCTGGGAGCCGCCCTGCGGGAGGCCGGCGTGGCGCCCGAACCGCTCCCGCTCGGGCCAGCCAATACCCAGGCCGGTCGCGTGACCTCGGCCGCACCCTGCTCGGGGCGACGATCGACAAGTACGCTCCGAGCAGCGTGAAGATCGGCGGTGACGGGCAGTGGCTGACGGCCGCCGGAGGGGATCGGGGCCAATAAAGTGAAGTTCAACGCCGAGATGCGGGGCGAAGTCGCCGGCGGGAGGATCAAGCTCCACGCCGAGAAAATGCACGGCGTGCCCGTGCCGGACCAGGTCGCGCGACTGATTCGCTGCCCGATCCCGTTGTATCTGCCCTTCGATGTGAAGCTGATCGGGGTCAGGAACCCACCGGACGGGCTGGAGCTCTCCGCCGAAGCGTTCGACGTTCTGAGTCGTGGATGAAGTAGACCACTTCGCCCTGGCGTCCGGGAGGACGGGCAGAGCAGACGCCGAGGCTGCGCCCATACTCGATCTTGCTATCGTTGAAGAACTGAGGTGCCCAGCAGATTCCGGACAGTCAGCTATATAAGCTGACAGAAGTCTGGAAGAGGTAGGTACGTGACGAGGCGTCGTAGGCAGTTCTC
>NZ_JBSFGJ010000241.1:0-14694 GCF_053596515.1 Nonomuraea sp. NPDC001684 | reverse complement strand
TCCAGGGGTTGCTCGACCACAGGCCGTGGAAGGTCTTGTTGTCGGTCTCCATGCCGAACCAGTTGATCCCGGTCAGCCGGACGGTCGCCCCGGTGTATCGACGCCTACCTCTCCGCCACGCACCGCGACAACGCCGCCGACGGCTGTCCCGCCGCCGGACTCGCCGTCGACATCGCCCGCGGTCCCGGGGACGCGGAGGCTCGCCGCGTGTTCACCGAGCAGGTCGGCGACACCGCGGCCTGGCTCGCCACCGCCGACCAGGACGGCGTCGTACGGCTGTGCACCATGGTCGGCGCCCTCGTCCTGGCCCGCGCCACCGCGGGCGACCCGCTGTCGGAGGACATCCTCGCCGCCGCCCGCACGGCACTGACCGGCGACCAGACCACTCCCTAGGGGGACACCGCACGTGATTCGCCCGTTCCGCGGATCAATGAGTCTGGAAAGCTCTCCTTTCAGGTGGAGCGGGCAGAGCAGGCGTGGAACCACGTGACATCGAGATCTTCCTGACCCTGGCCGAGGAACCGCACTTCGGCCGCACCGCGGCCCGGCTGCACGTGTCACCCGCCCGCATCGGCCAGGCGATCCAGAAGCAGGAGCGGCAGGTCGGCGCGCTGTTGTTCGAGCGCCACAGCCGCACCGTACGGCTGTCGCCGGTCGGGCAGCAGCTCCGCGACGACCTGCGCCCCTGTCGGGACGCCTTCCGCGACCGGCACCCGCGGTGGAAGCCACGCCTGCAGAACAGCCGCTTCAGCGACGCCTTCGCCACCCTGCGGCGCGGGGACATCGACGTCCTGATCGCCTGGTTGCCCATCGACGAACCCGACCTGACCGTCGGACCGGTCCTGTTCGCCGAACCGCGCGTCCTCGCCGTCTCCGCCGGCCACGAGCTCACCCGCCGCACGTCGGTCTCCCTGGAGATCGCCGCGGACTTCCAGCACCCGCGCTCCGACACCCGGCCCGGCTAGGCCCTCGCCGGGATCGCCCGCGACCTCGGCCCCCTCCGGCCGCGGGACTGACCTGCCGAGCAGGGCGGTGACGACGCCGTCCGCCGGAACAGGGCGGGTCGGTGCATTGCTCGGGACGATGAACTGATATTTCCCCATCTCGGCGATATTCAGGTGTGATGCGGCACGCTGATCGCTACTGTGGGATCAGCTTCGCGAGACACGGAAAGGCGCGGGTCGAATGGGCATCGGTTATCTTTCTCCAACAAAGAACCCTCCGGTGCCCGCCACACACATCCGCGCCTTTCCGGGCCGCGCGAAGCTGGTCAGGTCTGGTGCCGGCACGGGTCGAATCTCATCGGTTATCGCCTTCTAAGCCGGTGGTTGCGGGTTCGAATCCCGCCACGGATCCCGGTCCGTGTAGCTCAATGGCAGAGCACCGTAACGGCCGGTGGGTCACCCATATCCGTGCCGGTTCCAGACCTGATCGCACGTCAGCCTTATCGGCGGTACGGGTCGAATTCGATCGGTTATCGATTCTCATTCGAGTTGTCCGGGTTCGAGCCCCGGCGGCCCGCACTCGCGGGCCGTGGTGTAACTGGCAGCACGCTGAAAGGCCGGTCGGAACCCCCACATCCGTGCCGCCGGCAAGGCTGGCGCGCACAGGCGGGGGAGCGGGTCGAAGTTCGTCGGTTATCGGGAACAGGTTGTCGCAGGTTCGAGTCCTGCCCACCCGGCAAGGCCGGATGGTAGCTCAGCTGGAAGAGCGTCTGTCATAAGGCCGGTGGACATCACCACATCCGCTCCCCTTCGTCATATCCGCCCTCGGGCGGGTCGAAAGCAAGGAGCTGACGATGGCACGTGACCCTCTCGCGAGCGTTTCGGCGTTCGCGACCCCGCAGACGCAGCCGATCCCCGGCCGGACCGACCAGGTGCGGAACGCTGCCGGCGGCTACGCGTTCGCCAAGGACGTGTGGCGCAAGCTGGAGGACTTCCTCATCCTCGGCACCACCGGCGGCACCTACTACGTGGGCGAGAACCAGCTGACCGCCGACAACGCGGGCGTGCTGTTCCAGGCCATCGCCGAGGACGGCCCGCGCGTCGTCAGGCTGCTCACCGACATCTCGACGGCCCGGCCGCCGCGGGCGCCGAAGCAGCGTCCGGCCCTGTTCGCGCTCGCCGCCTGCTACGCCAAGGGCGACGCCGACACCCGCCGAGCGGCCAAGCAGGCCCTGGCGAAGGTCGCCCGGACCACCGACCACCTGGCCCAGTTCTTCGGCTACTACAAGAACCTCGGCGGCAAGGCGACCGGTCGAGGCACCGCACCCACGATGGGCCGGAGCCTGCGCACGGCGCTCGGCTCCTGGTTCCTCACCGGCGAGGCCGACGCGGTCGCGTTCAAGGCGTGCAAGGCGGCCCAGCGCAGGACGCCGCAGGGCGAGGCGTTCGCGCTGCGGGACGTGCTGCGGATCGCCCACCCGGTCGCCGACTCCGACCAGCGCAGGACGCTGTTCGGCTGGATCGCCGGCAACGTCTCCGACGACGAGGCGCGCGACGAGCTGCCCGCCGTCGACCGGTTCCTGACCGCGAAGGCCGTCACCACCGCCGAGGACGCGGTCCGGGTGGTCACCGAGGCGAAGGTGCCGTGGGAGTTCCTGCCGGACTCGGTGCTGAAGGAGCCGTCGGTGTGGGAGGCGCTGATCGAGACGGTCGGCCTGACCGCGCTCATCCGCAACCTGGCCCGCATGACCCGGCTCGGCACCCTCAAGCCGATGGCGGACGCCACGTCGCGGGCGGTGCTGCGGCTCACCGACCAGCAGGCGATCCTGCGCGCCCGCATCCACCCGATGGACGCCTGGCTCGCGATGCGCGTCTACGCCTCCGGGCAGGCGCAGCCCGACCCGCGCGCCGACGTGCACACCTGGCAGCCCGTCCCGGCCATCCTCGACGCGCTGGAGGAGACGTACGAGCTGTCGTTCGGCGCGGTCGAGCCGTCCGGGAAGCGGCTGCTGGTCGCCGTCGACTCGTCCGGGTCGATGAGCTGGGGCGGCGGTGTCCGGGTGGGCGGTTCCCCGATCGGCTCCCCGTACGAGGTGGGCAACGCGATGGCGGTCATGTTGTCGCGGATCGAGAAGGGGGACCTGCACGTCATCGACGTGGACACGTCCGTGCACGCCTCCAAGGTGACCCCGCGCACGAACCTGCGCGAGATCGCCTCGTGGCAGCCGTCGGGCGGCGGCACGGACCTGTCACTGCCGTTCACGTGGGCGCGTGACCGGCGTATGGAGGTGGACGGCATCATCGTCTTCACCGACAACGAGACCTGGGCGGGACGCTCCCACCCGACCCAGGCCCTCGACGCCTACCGCCGCACCGTCAACGCCGACGCTCGCGTGGTCGTCGCCGCGATGACGGCCGCGGGACATTCGATCGGCGACGCGAAGGACGAAGGCGTCCTGAACGTGGCCGGCCTGGACGCGTCGCTCCCGCTCATCGTCAACGGCTTCATCCGCGCCTGAAAGCGCGGTGACTTGCTCGAAAGGCGTGACGCGTTGCTCCCGTTCCCGGAGACGTGTGCCCCGGCCAGGAAGAGAATCCCGGCCGGGGCGTTCTCCCCTCGCTTGCGCCTGGGACAGCGGGGCTCAACACTCGCGTGAGTCGCAGCGCTCACGCCTCTCCCCGCGGGCGGATTCCTGAAAAGATCTCCGATGGACAGACACCTGTGTTCTTCTCGATGGGGTGTGCGCCGATGGATCGCAAGCGGGCGAAGCTGACAAACGCTTCTCCGTTCACCGGGCGACGGCGTACCGCTTGCTGGAACGCTTCCAGGACCTGCACACGGAGGTGCGATGAACTTCCCGCTCTGGCCGGAGCCCTTGCGGCCGGGTGATCCGCGCCAGGCGGGGGCCTATCGGCTGGAGGGGCGGCTGGGTGGCGGCGGGATGGGACAGGTGTTCCTGGGGCGCTCTCCCGGCGGCCGCCCGGTCGCGGTGAAGCTGGTGCGGCCCGACCTGGCCGACGATCCCGGGTTCCGGCGCCGGTTCGCCCTGGAGGCCGAGGCCGCCCGCCGGGTCGGCGGGTTCTACACCGCCCAACTCGTCGACGCCGACCCGCAGGCCGACCCGCCTTGGCTGGTCACCGCCTACATCCCCGGCCCGTCCCTGCACCAGGCCGTCGAAGCGCACGGCCCGATGCCCACGGAGGCGATCACCGTGTTGGGCGCGGGACTGGCCGAGGGGCTCGGTGCGATCCACGCCTGCGGCCTGGTGCACCGCGACCTCAAGCCGTCCAACGTCATCCTTGCCGCCGACGGCCCCCGCGTCATCGACTTCGGCATCGCCCGTGCACTGGACGCCACCTCCCACACCCTCTCCCGCGCGGTGGTCGGCACGCCGTCGTTCATGTCCCCGGAACAGGCGCGAGGCAGGGAGATCGGCCCGTCCAGCGATGTGTTCTCCCTCGGGCTCGTCCTGGCGTTCGCCGCCACCGGTCGCAGCCCGTTCGGCGCGGGACGGGCCGAGGCGGTCGTCTACCGCATAGCCCACGACGAACCCGACCTGACCGGCCTGCCCGCCCCCCTGACGGAGCTGGTGAAGCGCTGCCTGGCCAAGGATCCCGGTGACCGTCCCGGCGTGGCCGAGATTCTCAAGGAACTCGCCGACCCCACCCGGACGACCACCCGATGGCTGCCGCCGCCGTTCGCGACGATGATCGCCGAACGTCAGCTGCAGACCCCGCCGGACCTGGCGCCTTTCCCGCCTTCCGATCCCGGCGCCCACCAGGGCAGCACCCGACACGATCCCGACCACGGTCGAGCCCTGGACGCTCCCGGTGACACGGAGCGGTACCCGCGCCAGCCGGATCGCCAGGCACCCAAGGGCCCCGACACGCCCACCGGCAGGCGCCGCCCGACCCGGCGCCGGTTCCTGCTCGGCGGTCTGGCCGCGCTGGGCGTTGCGGCGGTCCCGATCGGCTGGAACCTCTGGTCCCGCCGCAACCGGCTGACCGACGAGGATCTGTACGCGGTGGCGTTCAGCCCGGACGGGCGCACCATCGCGGGAGGCAACATCTCCGGCGACGGCTGGCTGTGGGCCGCCGACTCGCACGAGATGATCGCCGACTTCTCCGCCGAGAACTCCGTCAACGGCGCCATGGCCTTCACCCCCGACGGCTCCGCACTGGTGACAGCCGGGATGAAGGTGCCGTTGAGCTTCCGCGACCCCTCCACCGGGAAGGTGACGTACTCGCTCCCCTCGCCGGTCGGGGGCGCTCGCACGATGGCGTTCAGCACGGACGGCGCCCAGCTCGTCGTCGCGGGAAACATCCCGGTCGGCAACCTCGAAGCCGCCGAGATCTGTGTCGTCTGGGACGTCGCAGCCAAGGAACCGAAGCGCAAGCTGCCGTTCGCCACGAAGGCCGGTTCCGCGGTGAACTCGGCGGCGTTCATCGACGACGGCCACTCGATCCTGCTGGCAGGGGAGGACCTCACCGCAGCCGACGGGACGGACGGATTCTGGCGCTGGAACCTCGACAGCGGCGACCTGGAGGCGATCGGCCCCGACGGAGAAGGCTCGGCGGTCGCCGTGAGCCCCAACGGGAAGCAGTACGCGCTGGGCGGCGCACACGGCTGCTCCCTGACATCCGATGACGGAACCGGGCTGCGCACCATCAGCAACGCGGACGTCGATGCCCTCGCCTTCAGCCCGGACGGCGCCACCCTGGCAGTGGCCGACAAGGAGGGCATCCGGTTGTGGGACACGGCGACCGGCCGGGCGAAGGCGACCGTGACCGACCGCAGGGCTGCTGCGCTGGCCTTCCATCCCGATGGAACCTTCCTGGTCTCAGGAGGTTGGTTCGTGGATGCCGAGGGCTGCCGGCTGTGGCCGGTCGAAGACCCGTGACCCGGTTACGCGTCCGGTGCCGCACCGACGATGAGCTCGGCTGCGTCAGCCTGCCAGCCGGGCGAGGGCCAGGGCGTGCGCCCGGTCGAGGGAGTCCGCGGCGGCGCAAGGGATGTCCGGCTGCACGCCGGTGCCCTCCCAGTTCGCGCCCGAGACGGGGTTGACGGCGCGGCCGGTGGGGACGGTGGCCTCCAGGTGGGGATGCACGGTCCAGCCCTTGCACGGGTGCGCGCCGCCGCGGGTGGGCTCGCCGACGACAACGGCGCGGCCGAGCTGCTGCAGGTCGTAGGCCAGCTCCTCGGCGGCGGAGAAGGTGCTGCCACTGGACAACACGTACAAAGGCTTGCTGCCGCCGAAACGCGCGCCGGGAACGTGCGGCAGGCTCCAGGACTGCTCGCCGCGCTCGCCGCCGCGCCAGTGCATGGTGTTGAGGTGGGTGCGCTCGTCCAGGAGGTAACTGCAGACGAAGGCGACGGTGTCCGGGTCGCCGCCCCGGTTGTCGCGAAGGTCCACGATCAGCGCCTGGGCGCGGGAGGCCAAGGTGAGCGCGGCGCTCAGCGGTTCGGCGGCCCAGTCCAGCGGGAACAGCATCGGCGCCAGCTCCACCACGGCGACTCCTCCGTCGAGCAGCTCCACCCGGGGCGCACCGCCCAGCGAGGTGTCGTAGTCGCGGCGGATGGATTCCAGGGTCGCCGCGCCCTGCTCGGGGGACACCGGGTCGGCGTGGTGCTTCAGCCTCAGGTGTTTGTCGCCGTTGACGGACTGCAGGTCCGCGGTGACCAGACGGGCGAGCTCCTCGGCGCCGCCGACGTCGTAGGCGCCCTCGGCGAGGCGTCGTCGTAGCAGGTCGGCAAGCTGTTCCGCTATCTCCGGGAAGATGTAGTGCTCGGTCAGCAGGCGGGTCGTCTCGTCGATGACGGGGGCAGGCCGAAGGTTCGTCAGGGGCGTCATGGCAGGAAGTAGAGCACCGCCCCTCCGAAGACGTCAAAGACGCTTGAAACGCCCTCGGCAGGCGGCGAAACGGCCTGCACGGCTGGGCTCGTCGGCGGGTCAGCGCATGAGCGCGTCCGGGAAGCCGAACGTCGTGACCAGCGCGGGATCGTGGAACTTGATCACACGGGCGATGCCGGTGGCGGTGGGGGTCAGCACCACGACGCCGTCGGCCCGGAGCACGCCGTCCGCGTCCCGGTGGTACACGACGGCGGACGGGTGGCCGTTGGCGGTTGTCGCGATCATCCGCCAGTCGCCCGGTGTGCCCAGCACGTACGCGTCGAGCACGTGGAGGCACGTCGCCCGGCCCGACTGCCAGTCGCGGAACGGCGTCGCCTCCAGCGTGGCGTCCACGCGCAGCACCTGTTCCAGCAGGCCGACATCGGAGCGCTCGAAGGCCGCGATGTAGCCGTCGAGCAGCGCGCGTGCCCGTGGGTCGGCCGGTTCGAGCAGTTCCGCGGGCTCGGGCTCCAGTTCGTCGAGCCGGGCGCGGGCGCGCTGCAGACCGCTCTTGACCGCCGCAGTGGTGGTGCCGAGGATCTCGGCCGGCGCGACGGGGCTCGGCGGTCGATCGAGTCCGTCGTACGGACCTGTCAGCCCCGACGGCAGCACCCGGATCGGGCGCGGCTTCAACGCCGTCAGGCAGACGTTGGTGGCGATCGTGTAGAGCCAGGACCGAATCGACGCCCGGCCCTCGAACCCGGAGTAGGACCGCCACGCCCGCAGGTACGTCTCCTGCACCAGGTCCTCGGCGTCCTGCGCCGAGCCGACCATGCGGTAGCAGTGCGCCAGCAGTTCCCGGCGGAACCGCTCGGTCTCGGCGGTGAACCGGTCCTGACCGGGTGCTGCCTCCGGATGCGAGGTCATGCCGAGAGCCTGGTGCTGGATTCCTGTCATCGGCGCCTCCGGCTCGGGACAAGGGGGCTCTCTCAGGGCAGCAGGGCCAGTTTGCCGACGGTGACCCTGGCCTGCAGTTCCGTCAGCGCTTTCGGGCCGTCGGCCAGTTCGTACACGGTGGGCAGGCCGGGGGAGAGCACGCCGGCCGCGATCAGTGCGGACAGCTCACCCATGAGCTCGCCGAAGACCTGCGGTGCCGCCTGGCTCAGCACGCCGATATTGAGGCCGATGATGTGGATCTGGTGCTTGTACACCAGGTCCCAGTTGGTGATCGGCACTTCGCCGCCGGCCAGGCCGTAGACGACGACACGGCCGGTGACCCGCCTGGCGGCGGCAAGGCCGGCGTCGAAGGCGGCGCCGCCGGCCGACTCCAGCACGAGGTCGGCGCCGCAACCGCCGGTCAGCCGCACCACCTCGGCGGCGAGGTCGCCGCCGAGAGAGTCCAGAACGTGGTCGGCTCCCGGCGCCAGCACGGTCTCGTGCTTGTCCGGCGAGGCGGTGGCGATGACCGTCGCACCGTAGTGCTTGGCCATTCTCACCGCGGCCTGGCCGGTCCCGCCCGCCGCGGCGTGGATCAGCACGACGTGCCCGGCGGCGACGCCGCCCAGAGGCTTGAGCGCGGCCAGCGCGGTGGACCAGTTCACGACCAGACCCAGCGCCTGCTGATCCGTCCAGCCCGAAGGCACAGGCACCGCCGCGGCCGCGGACAGGACCATGTACTCGGCGAAAGCGCCGGCTCCCACGCCGACGACGCGGGCCCCCGGCAGGGGGCCGGTCACGGCCTCGCCCATCGCGACGACCTCACCGGCGGCCTCGAAACCTGCCAGGTACGGCGGCCGGGGGCCGCCTGCGAATACGCCGCAGGCCTTCGAGATGTCGGCGAAGTTGACCCCGGCGGCGGTGACGCGGATCAGGATCTCGCCCCGGCCGGGGCTCGGCACCGGCGCGTCGACGATCAGGCGCATGTCCTGTGGGCCGTTGAGGGACGTCTGCTGCAGCGCGCGCATGGTCGCGGGAACGCTCATTGGCGATCAGCTCTTCTTTCTCGGCGTACATGAGAGATCGGCCCGGCGCGCGAGCCGATCTGTCATGTAGACCCCGGCCGCCACAGAAAGGAATCGGCCCCTCCGAGCGGCATGGCATCAGCTTGCCGACTCAACGAATCCTCAATGCACCTTCAACGCGGCGGGGTTCAGACTCCCCATGACGTTCGACCCGACTTCGAATGAGGAGTGACCATGCGCATCGCCCGTGCGATCAAGGTTCCGCTGTCCGGTCTGGCCTGCGCGGCGACGCTCACGCTCGGCGTCGCCTCGTTCCCGGCGCCCGCGAGCGCGGCCGTCACCCAGGCGCAGGCCGTTCCGGCGTCCGTGGCGGCAGGGAGAACCACGGCGCCGGCCTGCATCGAGCGGAGTGTGAGCAAGAAGAGGAAAACGGTCTGGATCTCGAATCGCTGCGGCAGGACGATGAAGGTGAAGGTCGTCGTCAAACACGGCCCCGACTCCTACTGCCGCACCCTGAGCGACTCCGAGACCATCTACTACCCCTGGCATTTCGGCTCCTATGACCGCACCGTGAACTGCTAGCCCCAGCCTTCCCGCGAACTCGCCGATGCCGGACGCCGACGTGTGGATCGACGGCCCCCAAGCTCATACGGCTGCCGCGACGGCCGCGGCGACGAAGAGCACTTGAAGGGCCGTACGGGCCGGCAGCGGGGTCACGCCGGATGGAGCCTGCGCGAGCTGGCCCGCCGGGCCGGCGTCTCGCACGCCGCCCCCGCCTACCATTCGGCGACAAGCAAGGTCTGCTGACGGCCGTGGCCGCCGAGGGCTTCACCCTGTTCGCCGACGCTCTTGAGCACGCTGCCTCCGACGTGTGGGAGGTCGGCGTCGCCTACCTCCGCTTCGGCCTCGACCACCGGCCCCACTTCGAGGTGATGTTCCGGCCGGAGCTCTACCGGGTGGACGACCACGGTCGCCGCGTGGTCGCTGGCGCACGGCTTCACCACCCTGTGGCTGAGCGGCGCCTTGCCAGAAAGCGCGGACGGAGACCCGGAGGCCCTGGCCCGCTCGATGCTCCGCCTCGTCCTCGGCGCCGTGGCGGGCGGGGCGGGCAGCCCGTGACCTGACGGTCGGCGGCCTCGCCCGTCCTGCACCCTGAGACGATCTGACGGTCGGCGGCCTCGCCCGTCCCGCACCCTGAGACCTGATCCCGTCGTGTCAGTGACCGTTCGGGGCCGGACCGTCCATCAGGTGGGTTGCTCGTTCCGTGCGCAGGTGGAGGGCCGTGCGGCCCTTGCGTTGTGTCGACACCAGCCCCGCCCCCCGCAGCGCGCCCAGGTGTTGTGACACCGCGCTCGGCGTGACGCTCAGGCGGGTGGCCAGGGCGGCGGTCGTCAGGGGTTCGGCCAAGGCGGCGAGGATCAGCGTTCTCGTGTGGCCGAGCACCGGGATCAGGCCCGTCAGCGCCGGTCGGGGCGACTCCCGGAGCAGGCCGACGCCCATCGCCGGATAGCGGATCGACGCGGCGGCGACCGGGGCCTTGTCGACGCCCACGTCCGGCCAGTTGAAGACGCTGGGCTGCAGAACGAGGCCATGCCCGCCGGTGTCCACCGTGAACACGGAGTGCGGGGTGCGCCGGCCGTGCACGACCAGCTGGCCGTCGTCCCAGGCGATGTCGCGGTGCAACTCGGCGAACAGCGCCTGCACCCCGCCCTCCACCAGGGTCAGCGCACGCCGTCCGATGTCGGCCTCCAGCACGGCGCACATCCGGCCCCACTGGGGCGCGATCAGCAGCTCGTGGCAGCGGTGCAGCGCCTCGGCCAGCCTTGGCAGGACCGTCGCGGGCTCGGGGACGTCCTCGGCCGGCATGCCCAGGACCGCGGCGTACTCCTGCCGGAAGAAGTCGTCCTGCGTGGCGCGTACCAGGTCCAGCTCCGTCGCGATGGACGGCAGGCGCTGAGCCGGCGCCGGGAACAGGAACGACGGCAGCGGCCCGGCGATCAGCGCGCGCAGCAGCGGCAGCTCGCGCTCGCGCGCCAGCAGCGGGCGCGCCTGGCGCACCCAGGACCGGTGGACGGCATGACCGCCCGTGCCGAACAGGATCCGCAGCGCCAGCACCGTCTCGCCCAGCGGTGAGACGGCGAATCGCACCTTCGCGACCGACGCCGCGGTGAACCTGATCTCGACCGCCATCCGCCCCTCACCATGTAGCTGTGGCTTAACGATAGCCGCGGCGCGCCGTTTCCCCGCAGGCTGGCGGGCATGGACTTCTTCACCTCCTACGACGGCCTCAAGCTCGCCTGCCACGTGTCCGGCGACGGCTCCCCCGTGGTCTGCCTGCCCGGCGGGCCGATGCAGGCCTCCGCCTATCTCGGCGACCTCGGGGGCCTCTCGGCGCACCGGCGGCTGATCATGGCGGATCTGCGGGGCACCGGGCGGTCCGCCGTGCCGCCGGACACCGCCTCGTACCGTTGCGACCGCCTTGTCGACGACGTCGAGGCCCTGCGCGAGCACCTTGGGCTCGACCGGATGGACCTGCTCTCCCATTCCGGGGGCACGAATCTGGCCGTGCTCTACGCGGCTCGCCATCCGGAACGCGTCGGCAGGCTCGTTCTGGTCGCTCCGAGCGTCGCCGCCGTCGGCGTCAGGATCACCGAGGAGGTCCGGCGGGAGACCGCCCGGCTGCGCGAGGGGGAGCCGTGGTTCCCGGAGGCGTTCGCGGCCCTGGAGAAGGTCATGTCAGGCCAGGCCACCGGCGACGCCTTCCAGGCCGTCGCGCCGTTCTGGTACGGCCGCTGGGACGAGACGGCCCAGGCCCACAAGGCCGCCGAGGACGAGCAGCGGAACAACGAGGCGGCAGCCGTCTTCGGGGCCGAGGGCGCCTTCGCCCCCGACGCCACCCGTGCCGCGCTGACCCGTTTCACCTCGCCGGTGCTGCTCCTCGCGGGCGAGGTGGACCTGAACTCCCCGCCCGCCGCGGTGGCCGAGCTCGCCGCGCTGTTCCCGCGCGCCGAGCTCGTCGTACAGGCCGGGGCAGGGCACTTTCCGTGGCTCGACGACGCCGGCCGGTTCGTGGCCACCACCTCGGCGTTCCTGCGTCAGGCCGCCAGGTGAGCGCACACCCGGCCGGAGATCGTCCTCATTGCCGCGGCACCGTCTCTCCGCCCTGCGAGAGGTCGAAGGGCGCGGGGGAGTGGCCTGCCCAGATCCGGCGGGAGACCTCTTCGGGGTAGGGGAGAGTGGCCGGCTCGGCGTCCAGGACGCGGGTGAGCCGCCGGTCGGGCCGGTACGCGGCCCATCCCGCGTCGCCGGTGGTGACGAAGCGCACCCATGCCTCCCTGAGCTCGCGGGAGAGCGCGACGGCCTCGGGGGCGGGCTCGTCGCCGAGGAGCTGCGCGCCGATGGGACTGTCCAGCGTGCCGAACGCCAGGGGGACGTCGAGGCTGTGGCAGGCGCCAAGAGCGCCGCCGAGCGCCGGGGCGGTCCAGCACAGTTCGAACAGGTACGAGGTGCCGCCGGCCGCGGCGTTGGCCTCGGCCAGCTGCTGTGACGGCATGCGGAAGAGGGCGTCGGAGTACACCGTCTCCACCAGCTCCTCCGGACCGGCCTGCGGAAACCCGGCGCGGTACGCCCGCGCGCCATGCGGCCGGGGTGCGAGCAGTTCCAGGGCCGTGCGCGCGTCCTGTTCGGTGAAGCCGCCCTGCCGCCCGCTCATGACGCTGAACAGCCGGAACTCGTCCCGGGTGTGGCCGGCGAGCAGCTCGATCCCGCCCGCGCGCCCGCCGGTCAGCGCCGACCAGGGCGTCTCGGGCAGAACCTCGCCGTCGACGACGGGGCACAGGGCGGTGCCGGTCTGCGTGAGCCGCCCCCAGCTCTCCCGGTGCGCATGGAGGGCGGCGTTGAAGGAGGTGAGCTCCGCGGCCAGGCGCCAGGGGTCGATGTCGCGCAGGGCCGCGGCGGTGGGGGCCGCCGCGCCGAGCCGGTCCGCGAGCGCGGCGGTGACCTGCCGGGCCAGCGCGGGGGTGCTGTGCAGCCCCGGCGCCGAGTGGGCGATGGCCCGCCGGAACAGGCCGCGCGCCGGCTTCATCGTCAGCAGGGCGGCGACCGACCCGGCCCCGGCGGACTGTCCGGCCACGGTGACCCGGCCGGGGTCGCCGCCGAACGCGGCGATGTTCCGCTGCACCCACTCCAGCGCCGCGATCTGGTCGAGGAAGCCGCGGTTGGGCGGCGCGTCGTCGAGGAACGCGAAACCCTCCGCGCCCACGCGGCAGTTGACGGTCACCACGACGAGCCCCGCCCCGGCCAGCGCCGCCGGGTCGTACATCGGGTCGCTCGACGCCGCCGAGACGTAGCCGCCCACGGGGAGCCACACCAGCACCGGCAGCCCGGCCGCGCCCGGATCCGGGGTGCCGACGTCGAGCGTCAGCCAGTCCGTGCCCCGCGGCGGACCCACGTCGACCGGCAGGGACAGCGGCACCGGGGGGCCGAACTCCGCCGCCTGCCTCGTGCCGTCCCAGCGGTGCGGCGGGGCGGGCGCGGCGAAACGGAGCGCTCCCACCGGCGGCTGCGCATAGGGAATGCCGCGGAACACCGCGTGGCCCTGCCGCCGGCGCCCCTGCACCACCCCTTCCGCGGTCCGCACCCTCGGCTCTTCGGACATGACGGCTCCTTCCTCGAACGGACCCCCATGGTTATAGGTCAAGTGTATTATGTCAACTGTATGGGAAAGGCTCGGAGTGACGAGGGAGAGGCCCGCGATGCCGAAACAGGTGGACCACCGCGAACGCCGCGAAGCGATCGCCCGCGCGCTGTGGCGGGTGGTGGCGCAGCGCGGCGTCGCGCACCTGACGACACGGGTGGTGGCGCAGGAGGCGGGCATCTCGCTCGGGCAGTTGCAGCACTACTTCGCCTCCCGGGCCGCCATGCTCTCCTTCGCCATGGACTTCGCCTCGGAACAGACCTCGCTACGCGTCGAGCGGGGCCTCGCGGGGCTCGGCGACCGTCCGCACCCGCGTGACGTGCTGCGACTGACGCTTTCGGAGATGCTGCCCCTGCACGCCGACGCCCGCGCCACCAGCCGGATGAGCGCCGCCTACGTCCTGGAGGCGCTGCACGACGAGGCCGTCCACGAGCAGGCGCGCCGCGGCCTCCTCCAGGGGCGGGCCCTCGTCGAGCGGCTGGTCCGCCAGGCGATCGCCGACGGGCACATCGCCCCCGACCGCGACCCGGCGACCGAGACCAACCTGCTCCTCGCCCTCACCGGCCTCACCCCCCTCCTCGAACTGGACGTGATCGCCCCCCAGGACGCCCTCACCGCGATCGACCTGCATCTGGACAGGCTGTTCGCCAGCATCGCCCCTCGCGAGCAGCCCGTCAGGTCCGGCGGGTTCGAGTGACGGGGCGTCCGGCCCGTCAACGGGACGCGCTGGAGGCCCCGCCGGGCGGCACCACGGCCACCGGACAGGCCGCGTGGTGGAGCACCCCGTGACTCACCGAGCCCAGCATCGTGGAGGCGAAGTCGCCCAGCCCGCGCGAGCTCACCACGACCAGGTCGGCCGTGGACGACGCGTTCCTGAGGGCGGCGACCGGATGATCGCACACCTGCTCGTCCACGATCCGCACGTCAGGGTTCCCCTCCCGCCACGGGATCACCTCCTGGGCGGCGTCGCGGGCGTTCTCCTCGAAGCTCTCGCCGGTCATCCTGTAGGCGGAGGCGTACGAGGACAGGATCGGCGGCCGCCAGGCGTAGAGCACCAGGAGCTCCGCGTCCTGGGCACGGGCCTGCTTCAGGGCGTACTCCATGGCGGCCGGTGACTGCCAGCCGTCGTATCCGACCACGATCCGGCCGCGGCGCGTCGTGGCGGTCTCCCGGACGACCACGACCGGGCTCGCGGCGTGCCCGGCCAGCGCCAGGCTCGTGGAGCCGAGCACCATCCCGGCGAAACCGCCCCGCCCGTCGCC
>NZ_JBSFGJ010000240.1:0-14736 GCF_053596515.1 Nonomuraea sp. NPDC001684 | reverse complement strand
GCGGCGCCATGGCGCCGCCAGGCGCCAGTGCTCTGACCGGATACGTTCGCCGGATCGGTGGTCGCTTCGTTGGCCCTAGGAGCGGCCCGTGTTTCTGGGAGGCGGTGTCACGCAAGAAAATTGATTGCCTGGGGGCCAAGGCTCATGTTGGCTGGTCAGCATGGCTGAACTGCGTACCGAGCGCCTCATCCTGCGCCGATGGCGTGACTCCGACCTTGAACCGTGGGCGGCCATGAACGCCGATCCCGAGGTCCGGGAGCACTTGGGCGACCTGCTTACCCGCGAACAGAGCGACGCCTCCGTGTCGCTCTTTCAGGCCGAGTTCGACCAGCGAGGCTACGGGTGGTGGGCGGTTGAGGTGGAGGCCACGGGCCAGTTCATCGGCTTCGCAGGCTTGGACGAAGTGGACGACCACATGCCGTTCACAGGAGTGGAGATCGGCTGGCGGCTCGCCCGCTCGGCCTGGGGCCAGGGCTACGCCACCGAGGCTGCGCTGACAATCCTGGCCCACGGCTTCGACGCTCTTGAGCTTCCTGAGATCCTCGCTGTCACAACGGCCACCAACCTTCGTTCCCAGGCGGTGATGCGCCGGATCGGCATGACCCGGGACCCGGCCGACGACTTCGACGACCCCACCGAGCCCGAAGGGCCACTGCGTCCGAACGTGCTGTACCGCATCGCCCGTAGTGCGAGCATCTGACGTTCTCCACCAGGGTCGTTTGATCAGGCTGCGGCGGAGACGGGGCGTCCGCCCCATCGGATGCCCTTCTCGCTGCGGATGCGGATGCGTTCCTTGCGTTGGGCGGTGAGTACGTCGGGGTGACGGGTGTCGGCGCTGCGCCGGCGCATGTTGTACGCCCGCCATCCGGCCGT
The DNA here is from genome assembly GCF_053596515.1 of Nonomuraea sp. NPDC001684. NCBI lineage: Bacteria > Bacillati > Actinomycetota > Actinomycetes > Streptosporangiales > Streptosporangiaceae > Nonomuraea > Nonomuraea sp. NPDC001684. The sequence goes on along the minus strand of NZ_JBSFGJ010000240.1, from coordinate 13,863 downwards.
CGAGCCATCACTGGCCGCGCGCCGGATTGCCTCCCGCTACGCCGACCTCCGGCGCCTGCACCACCCGTCAGGAATGATCCACTAGACGCTGCCGCCGTAACCCGCCGACCTCAATCGACGTGCGGATGCCTCTGCCCCAGATAGTCGTTGAGCTGTCGCCACTGGGTCGGATGGATGTCGAGCGTGTGCAGTTCGCCCGGCTCAACCCAACGCACGTCGCTCGCCTCGTCGTTGGCTTCCGGACGGCCGCCGACCGGGCGGGCGATCAACATCACCTCGTACTCCTGGCGGACCTCGCCGTCGGTGTAGGCGACGATGTGGCTCGGGTCGGAGTAGACGCCGAGGAGGCCGGTGGGCTCGACGCGGACGCCGGTCTCCTCCTCCGTCTCCCGTACGGCGCACTGTGAGGGGGTCTCGCCGATCTCCATCTTGCCCATCGGCAACGCCCACTGGCCGGTGTCGCGCCGGCGCTGCATGAGGATGCGGCCGGCGTCGTCCACGGTCACCGTGCCGCAGGCCGGCACCAGGGTGTTCGCCTTCGGGGCGTCCGGGTCGTTCCAGTACTCGACTCGTCCCATGAGCAATGCCTCCTCAGACTTCCGCGCCGGACCACGGAACGGCTTCGGCCCAGACGCGCTCGAACGATGACATGTAGTGCTCGGCCATGGTCCCTCCGTCGAGGCGATGGAAGTGGAAGGTCGGGTTGGCGGAGGCTGGTTCTCCGTACGCGTGCGGGTTGACCAAGATGTCGTCGTCGTAAACGGAACAGCGACGCGTGCGTCTGGGCGTAGAACGTCCCTGAGAAGACGAGGACGTCCACCCGCTCCTGAACATCGGTGAGAAGCCGTAGCCAGAGCTCACGAGGCACGCTGGCACGGTCGGGAAAGACCTCCACGAGCTCCGACCGGTTCGCCCTGCCCCGGCGAGCCCCGCTGCTTTCCAGCACGTCGGGCCACAGGTAGGTCTCGTCAGCTGTCCTTAGATTCAAACGATCAACGCAACACTGCATGTGGATGGGTGGATCGTGGCTCGGATGGGTCGGCCGGGAATGACAGACGCGATGAAAGAAGACTTGTGGCGGCGGTGGCGCGCCGGTGAGTCAATCAGCGTGATCTCCCGGGCACTGGGCAAGCCCCCGGGGTCGGTTTTCACGGTGCTGAAGCACCACGGCGGCATCGCGCCGGTCGAGCGGGTGCGCCGAGCCGACCGTTTGAGCGCCGAGGAGCGGGAATCGATCTCTCGCGGTCTGGAGGCTGGAGCCTCACTACGGTCGATCGCCGTGTCGATCGGACGCTCGGCGTCCACGGTGAGCCGGGAGGTCGCCCGCAACGGTGGCCGCGCGAAGTACCGTGCGGTCGCCGCCGACCAACGCGCTCAAGAGCAGGCACGTCGCCCAAAGCCCTCCGCCCTGCAGGACAACCCGGTGCTGCGCCGGCTGGTGATCGAACTACTCGACAACGAGTGGTCGCCGGAGCAGATCGTGGGGCATCTGCGGCTAATGCACGCCGGCAACCCGCTGATGCGGATCAGCCACGAGAGCATCTACCGTGCGATCTACACGACCCGGTGGAAACTGATCCCGCGCGAGCTGTGCACCAAACTGCGCACGCGCCGTCCCATCCGCAAGAACAAGAAGAACACGGTCAAGGGCCAATGGCGTTCGCAGATCACCGGGGCACGGCCGATCGAGGAACGGCCTGACGCCGCCAACTCCCGAACCGAGCTCGGCCACCTCGAGGGCGATCTCATCATCGGAGCCAAAAACAGCCAGATCGCGACACTGGTCGACCGCAAGTCCCGCTACCTGACCATGGTCGCGCTACCCAGCCGCCACACCACGACGGTCATCCCCGCCCTGCAGCAGGCGTTCACACGGATGGATGCACGCTTACTCAGCACTCTGACCTGGGACCGCGGCATGGAACTCGCCGGCCACCAGTTGCTGACGGAAGCGACCGGCATCGACGTCTTTTTCGCGGCGCCACGCAGCCCATGGCAGCGGGGCACGAACGAGAACACGAACAAACTGATCCGGCAGTACTTGCCGAAGGGCACCGATCTGAGCTTGTACAGCCAAGCCGACCTTGACGCCCTGGCCGCCCGGCTGAACAACCGCCCACGCAAGTGCCTCGGCTACCGAACCCCGGCCCAATGTGTTGCCTTGACTCTTTGAATCTAAGGTCAGCAGTCTCGCCGCCGCCCACCTGTGCCGACGGTGCGGAACACGGCCGGTGTTGATCCAGCGTTCGACTGTCTTGGGTTCGACGCCGCAGGTCTCGGCCAGGTCCTCCAGGGCCACACCATGACGGAGCATCGCTGTGCGTAGGCGCTCGTTCACGCATCCAGTGGACGCGAACGTCCGGGACGTTTCAAGGCCGTCCCGGGACGTTTCCGTTGCCGTGACACGTCCCGGCAACGGGCTGCGGCGAGGTTGGAAGGTCCGCTGCATCTGGCTTCACTTGGCGTACCGGGACCGGCATCACTGGAGGCAGGTGGATGAACCCACAGCAGGAGTCGAGGCACCCACTTCCGGGGTCGGGAAGAGCGGCACGGCGAGTCGCTCTCCGCTGCGCGGAACCGTGCAGGTCGCATCAGAGCGGCGCGCTCGCCGTGGGAGCACGGGCATGAGCCTGACAGTCCAGGAAGTTCTCGGCAGGTTTCCCGGGTGGCGGATCATCGACGTGACCGGCGGCTGGGTCGCGTTCCGCGTCCCCCTCGTGTCCAGGGACAGCGGGCTCTCCAACGTCCGCTGCGGGGCGACCCTGGCGGAACTGGTCGGGAACCTCCAGGCCGAGAGCAGCCTCCACGAGTCGCGCTCACCCACGACGAGCAACTGATCAGACGGAGGCCGACTGGGCACGCCATGCCTGTCCCGCCGCCCCCGAAGCAGTCGTTCTCAGAGTCTTTCTGGCAGGAGGAGCAGTGAATGGGTGTGGTGCGGGCGCACCACCGTGAAGTGCCGGCGATCGAGCGTGGCCACCTCTGGAGTGTTGAGCCGTTCGGCGATCGCTATGACGGAGGCGTCGACCGCGCCCAGAGGCAGGCTCGCATAGGCGGCGACCAACCTGCTCATACGCCGAAGGTCCTGCTCAGTGAGATCGACCAGGTTCAGACCTGCCCGAAGGTTCGCAAGAACGAAGCCTCCGCTGCACTGCCCTGCCGCCTCTCCACCAGCTGACACACCTCGGTGACCACCGTGGACGGGACGAGCAACGGACCCGGATGCGTACGCAGAAGGCGTGCACACACCTCATGGTGCCTGTCTTTGCTGTTGAGCGCCGCGACCAACGGGCCTGTGTCAAGGACGATCACAAAGGGTGATTGTCCTCCGCCCGCAGGATCTCCTCGGCGCGTTCCGCGAAATCCGGCTCCGCATCGAGCATTCCGATGAACGGCAAGTCCCTTACCGCCTGCTGCTCGTCGAGCTGATCCCGGACCAGACGGAGCAGAGGCGCGACCTTCTCTTCGGGCAGCCGGTCCACCAGGTGATGAAGTTCATCGCGCATCACGCTCATGCCATCCAGTCTACGAGACATGAGCGTCCTGAGCCTGGGACACCCTTGTCCTGGCGGGGGAAGGTCGTCCCGTCGAGCTCGGGCTCGCTGGAGGTGAGGCCGACCGGGCAGGCGGCAACAGCGAGACTCGCCTGCGCCGCCGGCCTAACCCCGGGTGACGGCCTTGTGGACGTCGCTGAGGAAGCGTTCGATGGTGGCCTGTTCCGTGGTGTCGTACCGGCCCATGAGGGTGACGATCTCCTGGATGAGCGGGCCGAAGAAGCTCCAGCCGAGCGTGACGGCGCTCTCGTCGACCTTCAGCAGCACCCGCCGCCGGTCCCGGGTGTCGCGTTCCCGGCGGACGTGACCGAGCCGTTCCAGACGGTCCACCACCGCCGTGGTGCCCGCGGAGTTGAGGCCGAGGTGTGTGCCCAGCGTTCCGGGGGTGGCGGGGGTGCCGGTGCGGGCGGCGTCGAGGAGGCAGATGAGGGCGCGTACGTCGGTCGGGTGCAGGGCGTGCGCGGCGGCGAACCGCTCGCCCATGCGGTCGAGTTCCACGGTGACGGCGCGCAGCAGATGGACCAGCCGCATCCCGGCGTCCTGATCGTGCGCGTTCCCGGCATGCTCCGGCGGCGTCGTCATGCCACCAGTATGGCATTATCTCGCTCGGCGAGATTATTGCTCAGCAAGCTATTCAGTGAGGTGCGGCATGTCGGACTTCCTCTCCGCCTACGACGCGGTCCTCGAACGCTGGCCGGTTCCGGTCGAGCCCATCGACCTGGTCTCGGCGTACGGCACGACCCGGGTGAACGCGTGCGGCCCCGCCGACGGCCCGCCGCTGGTCCTGCTGCACGGCGGCGGCACCACGGCGGCGATGTGGTACGCCAACGTCGCCGCGTTCGCCCGCCGTCATCGCGTGTACGCCGTCGACCGCATCGGCGAGCCGGGACGGAGCGTCCGCGGCGAACGCCCCCCGCGCAGCGCTCGCGACCTGCTCGGCTGGCTGGACGGCGTGCTAGACGGCCTCGGCATCGACGGCGCCGCGGTGTGCGGACACTCCTACGGCGGGTGGATCGCCCTGACGTACGCACTCCACGCACCCCGGCGGGTCGAGCGGCTCGTCCTGCTCGACCCGACGCAGTGCTTCGGCGGGTTCCGGGCCGGATACCTGGCCCGCGCGCTGCCCACCCTGCTGCGGCCGACGGCCTCGCGCGCGCGGGCCTTCCTGGAGTGGGAGACCGGCGGCGCGCCCGCCGACCCCGCCTGGCTGCGGCTCTACGGCCTGGCCGCGGAGTTCCCGGACACGAAGGTCGTCACCGGGAAACGGCCCGAGCCCGGATCGCTGCGCGCGCTCACCACGCCCGCTCTCGTGCTCGTCGCCGGGCGCGGCAAGGCGCACTCCCCGCACCGCGTCGCGTCGGCCGCCGCCCGCCTGCTGCCGGGCGCGCGGACCGCGGTGCTGCCGCGCCTGTCCCATCACGCGATGCCGTGGCACGAGCCCGCCGACCTCAACGCCCGCGTCGTCGACTTCCTCGACGGACGAGCCACCTGACCCGACGCCCCTCGAAGGCGCGCCAGGACGCCCGTCTCGCCGCCCGGGAACCTAGACTCCTGGGCATTCCGCGACGCAGCAGGCCGTGAGGAGACTCCCATGCCATCCGCGCCCGAACAGGAATCACTCGCCGCCCTCGCGACCCGGAACGGGTTGCGGCGATCCATGGCCCGCCCGGACATGCACGTCTACCTGCGCCGATTATGGGAACGCCGGCACTTCATCCTGGTGTACGCGACCTCGCGCACCGCCTCGAAGTACTCCGCCTCCGCGCTCGGTCAACTGTGGCAAGTGGTGACGCCGCTGCTGAACGCCGGCATCTACTGGGTCATGTTCGGCCTCGTCCTGGGCGGACACGAGCACATCGAGAACTATGCGGCCTTCCTCGTCACGGGGATGTTCGTCTTCACCTACAGCCAGCGGTCGGCCTCGGCGGGGGCCAAGTCCGTCTCGGGGAACCTCTCGCTCATCCGCGCCCTGCACTTCCCCCGCGCCGCGCTGCCCCTGGCCTACACCCTTCAGGAACTGCGGCAGGCGGCCGTCTCCATGGGCGTGCTGCTCCTCCTCGTGGTCGTCATGGGGGAGTTCCCCACCTGGTTCTGGCTGCTGGTCCCGGTCGCCCTGCTCCTGCAGACGATGTTCAACATCGGGCTGAGCCTGGTCCTGGCGCGGCTGGGGGCCTCGCTGCGCGACGTGAACCAGCTCCTGCCGTTCGTCCTGCGGACCTGGCTGTACGCCTCCGGGGTCTTCTTCTCGATCCAGTACAAGATCGTGGGATATCCGGACCCGGTCACCGGCGAGCCGGTCGGCGGGGTCGGGCTGCCGCAGTGGGTGGCCGACGTCATGTATCTCAACCCCGCCGCCTCCACCATCGAGTTCATGCGCGACATCCTGATCCACGCCGCCAGCCCTCGCCCGCTCGTCTGGCTGAGCTGCGGGTTCTGGGCGGTCGCCGGACTGGCCCTCGGGCTCTGGTACTTCTGGCGGGCCGAGGACGCGTACGGGCGCGGGTGAGGGCCGGAAAAGGGTTCGCGCGCGGGGGGCGTGCTCTGGTTTGCTCCACGTCATGACGTCTGCGTGGGTCGGCGAGCGCGTGCGCCTGAGGGCCATCGAACCGGAGGACTGGGCGGCGCTCTTCGCCTTCGAGGAGGACACCGACGCGGCCAGGAACGGCTGGCGGCTGCCTCCGCCCCGCTCGGCCGCCCAGGCCCAGAAGTGGGCCAGGGAGCTGGCCGAGCAGGAGCCCGACATGGACGAGCTCCGCCTGGTGATCGCCGACGCGGCCGACGGCCGCCCGGTCGGCATGCTCAACACGCACGAGGTCGAGCGCGTGCACGGCACGTTCTGCTACGGCATCTCCATCGGCACCCCCCACCATCGCAAGGGCTACGCCAGCGAGGCGATCGTCCTGCTGCTGCGCTACATGTTCGCCGAGCGCCGCTTCCAGAAGGCCGAGGCGTGGGTCTACAGCTCCAACGAACCGTCGCAGGCCCTGCACCGGCGGCTCGGCTTCGTCGAGGAGGGCCGCCGGCGCAGGAGCCGCTTCGCCGCCGGGCGTTACGACGACGGGATCCTGTTCGGGATGACGGTCGAAGAGTTCACCGAGCGCTACGGCTGAAGCTCGGCCCGCAGCCGCCCGGTGGCCTCGACGACGTGCGCCAGCGCGGCTTCCACCTGCTCGTACGTGCGCGTCTTCAGCCCGCAGTCGGGGTTGACCCAGACCCGCTCGGCCGGCAGCGCCGCCAGCGTCCTGCGCAGCAGGTCCTCGACCTCGTCCGCGCCGGGCACGCGCGGGGAGTGGATGTCGTACACGCCGGGGCCGAGGCCGCGGCCGAACGCGCGCACCGCGCCCAGGATGCGCGCCCCCGAACGGGCCGACTCGATCGTGGTGACGTCGGCGTCCAGGCCGTCGATGGCGGCCAGGATCTGGTCGGCGTCCGAATAGCACAGGTGGGTGTGGATCTGGGTGCGGTCGGCCGCGCCCGAGGTGGCCCGCCGGTACGCCGCCACCGCCCACTCCAGGTAGTCGGCCTGCGCGGCCCGCCGCAGCGGCAGCAGCTCGCGCAGGGCGGGCTCGTCCACCTGGATGATCGACACCCCGGCCGCCTCCAGGTCGCGCACCTCCTCGCGCACCGCGTCGGCCACCTGGAACACCACGTCCCGCAGCGGCAGGTCGTCGCGGACGAACGACCAGGCCACGATCGTCACCGGCCCGGTGAGCATGCCCTTGACCGGCTTGGCGGTGAGCGACTGCGCGTAGGAGGCCCAGCGCACGGTGACGGGCCCGGGACGGCCGACGTCGCCGTGCAGGATCGGCGGCCGGGTGCAGCGCGACCCGTACGACTGGACCCAGCCGTTCCTGGTGACCGCGAACCCGTCCAGGTGCTCGGCGAAGTACTGCACCATGTCGTTGCGCTCGGGCTCGCCGTGCACGAGCACGTCCAGGCCGAGGCGTTCCTGCAGCCTGACGACGTGCTCGATCTCGGCCTCGACGCGCCGCTCGTAGTCCTCCTCCGGCAGCGTCCCGGCCGCCACGGCCGCCCGCGCCGCGCGCAGCTCGCCGGTCTGCGGGAACGAGCCGATGGTGGTGATCGGCAGCACGGGCAGGCCCAGGTGGGCGGCCTGGGCGGCGGCCCGCACCGGGTACGGCGCCCGCTCCTGCGGCGCGGCCGGCGCGGTCAGCGGCACCGAGGGCGCGGCCGGGACCGGCCCCCGGAAGTCCGGCCCCTCGGCGAGGGTGAGGGCCAGTGCCACCACCTCGGCCACCTTCTGCTCGGCGAACGCCAGCCGTTCCCGCAGCGCCGGATCGAGGTCGGGCTCGGCGTCCACGTCGTAGGGCACGTGCAGCAGCGAGCAGGACGTGCTCACCGTCACCCGGTCCGCGCGCACGCCGCCGAGGGCGGCCAGGGCGCGTTCCGGCGAGGTGCGCCACACGTCGCGGCCCGACACCACGCCCGCGACCACGGTCTTGCCCGGCAGGTCGGGCACGGCGCCGCCGCGCACCAGGTCCACGCCGACCGCCTCGACGGGCGTGCCGGCCAGCACCGGCAGCGCGGGCCCGAGGTCGCCGAAGTAGGAGGCCACGAACAGCCCCGGGCGGACGGCCGCCGACCCCAGCCGGTCGTAGGCGAGCCGCACGGCCGTCAGCTCCTCGGGCGTGCGGTCGCCGACCAGCGCCGGCTCGTCGAGCTGCACCCACTCGACGCCCTCGGCGGCCAGCGCCGCGAGCAGCTCCTCGTAGCAGCCGAGCACGTCCTCCAGCCGCTCGGGCGCCCCGGCCAGCAGCAGGAAGGTCACCGGCCCGACCACGACGGGCCGCGTCTCGTAGCCGAGCGCGCGGGCCTCGCGCACCTCGGCGAGCGGCTTGGCGGCGTCCAGCTTGAAGACGGTCTCCGGGCCGATCTCCGGCACGATGTAGTGGTAGTTGGTGTCGAACCACTTCGTCATCCGCAGCGGCGCCAGCCCCTCGGTGCCCCTGGCCATCGCGAAGTAGGGGTCCTCGGCCGCGCGGTAACGCTCGGGCACCGCGCCCAGCAGCACCGCCGTGTCCAGCACGTGGTCGTACAGGGAGAAGGTGTTGGACGGCAGCCCGTCCAGGCCCAGCTCGGCCAGCCGCCGCCAGGTCCGCTCCCTGATCTCCGCGCCCGTCCGCTCCAGCTCCGCGCGGCCGGACCGCCCGTCCCAGTACGACTCCAGGGCCCGCTTCAGCTCCCGTCGCGGCCCGATCCTCGGGTACCCGAGCACCGTGGACGTGGGGAATGGCGACATCTCAGCTCCTCGATCACGTCGGTCAGATGCGGGAATCGTGTCCGGCGGGGCCTAGGTGGTGCATCATCGATAAGTGCTGCTTATGCTCAAGGAGATCCACTGCTTCCTCCTGGTCGCCGAGCGGCTCGGCTTCTCGGCCGCCGCCGCCGACCTGGGCATGTCGCAGCCCGCCGTGAGCCAGGCCATCACCCGGCTCGAACGCGCCGCCGGGGTCAGGCTCTTCGAGCGCAACGCCCGCGAGGTGCGGTTGACCGCCGAAGGGAAGGGGCTGCTGCCGTACGCCCGGCAGGTGCTCGAATCGGCCCAGGCGTTCACCGCGGAAGCCGCCAGACTGGCCCGGCCGACCATTCACCTGGCTTATCCACCGCTGGTGGGCGCGCTCGCCGCGCGCATCGCCAGACGGCTGGCCGGGCGCGCCCCGGCGATCGGCGTGGAACTCGTCGTGGCCGGACGGGGCGTCGCGGCCCAGGCCCTGGGCAGCGGGGAGGTCTCGGCCGCGATCCTGGCCACGCCGGCGCCCGCGCAGTTCGTCACGGCGGCCCGCTTCCACGTGTCCGTGGACCATCTGGCCGTCCCGCTCGGGCACCGGCTGGCCGGGCACGGCAGGGTCACGCCGGACGACCTGGGCGGCCAGGTGCTGCTGACGCCGGGGAACCGGCCGTGGGCGGGGCTGCCGGGGCGTGCGCGGATGGTGGCCGACGACGACTTCGCCGCCGCGCTCGATCTCGTGGCCGCCGGGGCGGGGGTGCTGCCGATCCCGCAGCTCCTGGTCAGGTCCGTCAGACGGGACGACGTGCGGTTCGTGCCGCTGGAGGCGGGGGAGCTGCGCATCACCTACGCGCTGGCCTGGGCGCGGGAGCGGGTGACGCCGGAGCTGATGGCGCTGGTGCAGGCGGTGCAGGACGCGCTCTGGACCAGATGAGGACGGCTAACTCACAGGCAGGTTCTTCAGGGCCTCGCGGCGGCTCAGGCCGGAGATGCCCTTGGCGCGGACGTACCGGATGACCTCGTCGGGGTTGGTCTTGGCGTACTCGCGTAAGGACCAGCCGATGGCCTTGCGGGCGAAGAAGTCGGTGTCGGACAGGCTGGGCTCGATGCAGGCGTACAACAGGGCCGTGTCGGTACGGGACTTGAAGCGGTTCTGGCACAGGATCGCCGTGCGGCGCTTCCACAGGTCGGCGTCGGCCGCCCACTCCAGCATGAGCGGGCGCATGGTGTCGGGGAAGGCCGCCAGCAGGTCGCCGACGCGATGGGTGGCCAGCTCGTCGACCAGGTCCCACCAGGCGCCGGTGACGATCATCTCCTCGTACATCGGCACGGTGTAGAGGGTCTGGAAGTCGCGGTAGTAGTGGTGGCCGGTCAGCTCGACGGCGGCGTAACGCTCCTCGCGGTATTCGGCCTCCCGCCACAGCGAGAGCACCGCGCGCCGCCACTCGGGCGCGGAGTCGATGCGGTGGCGGGCGAACACCCGCCGCAGCGCCGCCCGCCTCGGCGTGGCCTGCACGCCGAGGAAGGGCATCTCCGACTTCATGTACGCGCGCATCGGCTCGGCCTTGTCCGGCTCGGCGACCTCCTCAAGGGCCAGCCGCACCGCCTTGCCCAGGCTCATCCCTGACGCTGGGTCGTGCGCTCGCCGGTGGCGAGCCCGTCGAACAGCACCGTGATGTAGTGCTCGGCCAGCGCGGTGGTGTTGAGCCTGCCGCCGGGACGGAACCAGCGCACGGCCACCCAGATGGTGTCGCGGATCATCCGGTAGGTCAGCTTGGGATCGACGTCGGCCCTGAACAGCCCGGCCGCCTGACCGGCCTTGATCTGGGTCACCCAGATCTGCTCGACCTCGTCCTCGGCCTTGACCAGGTAGTTGAAGCGCTCGAACTGGCGCAGGTAGTTCCAGTCGTTCTGCATGACGGTGATCGCGGCGCGGTGGGGCTCCAGCGTGCCGAAGCCGATGCGGACCATCTCCGACAGGACCGTGCGGGCGTCGGAGCTGGTGTCGACGGCGGCGCGGTAGCGGGCGATGAGGTCGTCGAGGAAGGTGGACAGCACCTCGTCGACGATCGTCTCCTTGGAGTCGAAGTGGTGGTAGAGGCTGCCGGACAGGATGCCCGCCTCGTCGGCGATCTCGCGTACGGTCGTGGCCTGGAAGCCCTTGCGCGCGAAGAGCTCCGCGGCGAGTTTGACGAGGTGGTCGCGCCGCTCTGAGGCCGCCCCAGTGGAGGAGGCGCGCTGGCGCTTCGCCGGTGACGTGGTGGTGCCGGAGTTCTTTCGCGTGGTCACGTTTCCCATTATGAGCCCTCAGACAATCGCTTGTTCACACGTCAGGCCCAGCTCGTGGGGCATTATCTTGCTTACCAAGCGCTTGTTAGGATGCGGGGATGAACGAGGCTTACATCGTCGCCGCCGTCCGTACCCCCGTCGGGCGCAGGAACGGCGGGCTGGCCGCGGCCCACCCCGCCGACCTCGGCGCGCACGTGCTCCGCGAGCTGATGGACCGCGCGGACGCCGATCCCGCCGCCGTCGAGGACGTGATCTTCGGCTGCGTGGACACGATCGGGCCGCAGGCCGGGGACGTCGCGCGTACCTGCTGGCTGGCCGCCGGGCTGCCCGAGGAGGTGCCGGGCGTCACCGTCGACCGCCAGTGCGGCTCCTCGCAGCAGGCACTGCACTTCGCCGCCCAGGCCGTGCTGTCGGGCACCAGCGACCTGGTGGTGGCGGGCGGCGTGCAGAACATGAGCATGATCCCGATCTCCTCGGCCATGCTGGCGGGCCGGCCGCTCGGGCACGAGACCCCGTACGCCGGGTCCAAGGGCTGGTCCGCCCGCTACGGGACGGCGGAGGTCTCCCAGTTCGCCGGTGCCGAGCAGATGGCGGTGGCCTGGGACCTGTCGCGCGAGGACATGGAGCGTTATGCCTACGAGTCCCACCGCCGCGCGCTGCGGGCCGTGGACGAGGGGCGCTTCCGGCGCGAGATCGTCCCCTATGAGGACGTCGCCGACGACGAGGCGCCCCGCCGGGACACCACGCCGGAGAAGATGGCCGCGCTCCGGCCGCTGACCGAAGGGGGGCGGCTCACGGCGGCGCTGGCGTCCCAGATCTCCGACGGCGCGGCGGCGCTGCTGGTCGCCTCGCCCCGGGCCGTACGCGACCACGGGCTGACCCCGCGCGCCCGCGTGCACCACCTCTCGGCGCGCGGCGCGGACCCGATCATGATGCTCTCCGCGCCCATCCCCGCCACGGCCCACGCCCTGTCCCGGACCGGTCTGGCCATCGACGACTTCGACGCGATCGAGATCAACGAGGCGTTCGCCTCCGTCGTGCTGGCCTGGACCAAGGAGACCGGCGCCGACCCGGCCCGGGTGAACCCCAACGGGGGCGCCATCGCGCTCGGCCATCCGCTCGGCGCGACCGGCGCGGTCCTGACCGTGAAGCTGCTGCACGAACTCGAACGCACCGGCGGCCGGTACGGCCTGCAGACGATGTGCGAAGGCGGGGGACAGGCGAACGTCACCGTCATCGAACGCCTCGGCTGAAAGGCCGCGCCGCGCAACTGAAGTGAGCATTTGCAGCAATGGTTGAATAAGACACGGAAGGAACCGGGCTGACATCAGAAAATGCCTCTAGCAAATAGGAAACTTTCCTATTAGATTTCGGGTCATGCCCCTCAGCGGTGACCTTCTTCGCCTCGCCGACGCCGTCCTCCTCCCTGGTTTCGCGGGACAGATGCCTCCGGACTGGATCCGCCGCCGACTCGGCGAGGGACTGGCCGGCGTGGTGCTGTTCTCCCGCAACATCGCCGACCCCGCGCAGGTCGCCCGGCTCACCGCCGCGCTGCGCGCGGAGAACCCCGCGGTGCTCGTCGGCACCGACGAGGAGTCCGGCGAGGTCACCCGGCTGGAGGTGAGCACCGGCAGCAGCCGTCCCGGCGGGTACGCGCTCGGCGTCGTGGACGACGTCGGCCTCACCGAGGCGCTGGCCAGGGACATGGGCGGCGAACTGGCGGCCGCGGGCATCACGATCGACTTCGCCCCGTCCGCCGACGTCAACTCCAACCCCGACAACCCGGTCATCGGCCTGCGCTCCTTCGGAGCCGACCCCGCGCTCGTCGCCCGGCACACCAGGGCGTTCGTCCGCGGCATGCAGTCGGCCGGGGTGGCCGCCTGCGCCAAGCACTTCCCCGGCCACGGGGACACCACCGTCGACTCCCACCACGGCGTGCCCGTGGTGGCCGACGCCGGCATCGAGGAGGCGCTCTTCCCGTTCCGGGAGGCGATCAAGGAGGGGGTCAGGTCGATCATGACCGGCCACCTGCTGGTGCCCTCCTACGACGCCGAGCTGCCCGCCACGCTCAGCCCCAAGGTCCTCACGGGCCTGCTGCGCGAGGAGCTGGGCTTCCAGGGAATGATCATCACGGACGGCATAGAAATGGCCGCGGTGTCGGGGGCGTACGGGATCGGGGGCGCCTCCGCCCGCGCCATAGCCGCGGGGGCCGACGCGATCTGCGTGGGCGGCGAGCGGGCCGACGAGGCCACCGCCGTCGAGGTCCGCGACGCCATCGCCGCCGCCGTGACCGAAGGACTGCTGCCCGAGGAGCGACTGGCCGACGCCGCACGCAGGGTCCGCGAGCTGGCCGCCTGGACCACCTCCTCGGGCAGCCCCGTACCGGAGGACGGCTACCTAGGGCTCTCCGCCGCCCGCCGGGCCGTCCGCGTCACCCGTAGGTCCACGGCCCCCGTGCTGCCGCTCACCGGGGCGGCGCACGTGGTCGAGCTGACGCCCGAGATGAACCTGGCCATCGACAAGGGCACCCCGTGGGGCGTCGGCGAGCCGCTCGGACGGCTGCTGCCCGGCACCGCCGTCACCCGGCTGGCGGCCGGGGACACCACCGGGGCCAGGCTGGAGCGGCTGATCGGCGAGGCGGCGCAGCGCCCGCTGGTGATCGTGGTCCGCGACGCCCACCGCTACGCCTGGCAGGGCGAGGCGCTGCGGCACCTGCTCAGCGCCCGGCCGGACGCCGTCGTCGTGGAGATGGGCCTGCCCGCCCGCTCCGAC
>NZ_JBSFGJ010000239.1:0-14746 GCF_053596515.1 Nonomuraea sp. NPDC001684 | reverse complement strand
CGAGCCGTCCGGTCCCGGCGACGCCGGCCAGCGCGATCGCCAGGAGGGTCGCGAACGTGCCGTGCACGGTCCAGCGGAGCAGGCGGAGGGCTGGCGGGAACGGATAGTCAGACATCTCTCACCAAGCGTATGCGACGGCCCTGCGCCACAAATCGTCCGAAAGAAGTATTACGGGCGGACCGCATGCACGATGCGCGGCCGATCCGGCGGCGCGCACGCTGGAGCACGTCAACATGACCTTCAACCGCAACGGGGGACGCGCCGTGTTCGTGGCGCTCAGAGACCTGCGCTTCGCGAAGGGACGGTTCGCTCTCATGGGCGCCGTCGTCTTCCTCATCACCCTCCTGGTGACCATGTTGTCCGGCCTGACCGCCGGGCTGGCGCGGGAGAACATCTCGGCCGTGGAGGGCCTGCCCGCCGGGCACCTCGTCTTCGCCGGCGGCGGGAAACCGTCCTTCGCCGACAGCCGTGTCACCGACCGGACCTGGCAGGAGTGGCGGCGGGCGACCGGCGACGCCGCCGAGCGGCTGGGCGTCTCCATGTCGCGGCTCGGCTACGGCGGCGACGGGAGCGCGGGGGTGGCGCTCTTCGGCGTCCAGCCCGGCGGCGCCCTCGCCCAGGGACGGCCCGTGGACGCCGGAAAGGTCGTCCTCTCCGCCGCGCTCGCCGCCGACACCGGGGTGGGCGCCGGGGACACGGTGCGGATCGCGGGCCGGGACTTCACCGTGTCCGGCGTCGGCGGCCAGGCGTCCTACAGCCACACGCCCGTCGTCTGGCTCGGCATCGGCGACTGGGAGCAGATGGGCCGCCAGGCCGGAGCCGACAGCGTGGCGACCGTCCTGGCGCTGCCCGCCGGTGACAAGGCGCTGCCTGCCGGCGGCCTGGCCGCGGCCGACGCGCGGCTCGGCACCACGACGGTCCCGCTGTCGCAGGCGCCCGCCGCGATCGGCTCGTTCTCCTCCGAGAACGGGTCGCTCCAGCTCATGCGCGGGTTCCTGTTCGCGATCTCGGCCCTGGTCATCGGGGCCTTCTTCACCGTCTGGACGATCCAGCGGCGCGGCGACGTCGCCGTGCTCAAGGCCCTGGGCGCGAGCTCCGGCTACCTGCTGCGGGACGCGCTCGCCCAGGCGGTCATCGTGCTGCTGGGCGGCGCGGGCGCCGGCGGCCTGCTCGGCGCGGGCCTCGGCGCGCTGGCCGAGGGCACGGTGCCGTTCGTGTTGTCGGCGGCCACCACCGTGGCGCCGGTGGCCGTGCTGATCCTCCTCGGCGCCGCCGGGGCCGCGCTGGCCATCCGCAAGATCACCTCTGTCGACCCGCTGACCGCCCTGGGGGCCTCCCGATGACACTCAAGCTGACCGACGTCGTCCTGACCTATCCCGACGGCGACCGTACGCTGACCGCGCTCGACCACGTCAGCCTGGCCGTCGCGGCGGGCGAGTTCGCCGCGGTGGTCGGCCCGTCCGGCTCCGGCAAGTCGAGCCTGCTCGCCGTCGCCGCCACCCTGATCACGCCCGCCGCGGGCAGCGTGATCATCGCCGGGCAGGACGTCTCCAGAGCCGGTCAGGCGGCCCGCACCAGGGTCCGCCGCGACCACGTCGGCATCGTGTTCCAGCAGGCCAACCTGCTGCCCTCGCTCACCGCGCTGGACCAGCTCCTGGTGATGGCGCACCTGGCCGGCGAGTCCCCGCGCGCGGCCGGGCCGCGGGCGCGGGAGCTGCTGCTCGCCGTCGATCTGGGCGGCAAGGAGCACAAACGCCCGCACCAGCTGTCCGGCGGCGAGCGCCAGCGCGTCAACATCGCCCGCGCCCTGATGAACTCCCCCGAGGTGCTGCTGGTGGACGAGCCCACCAGCGCGCTCGACCACCACCGGGGCGAGCGGATCGTCTCCCTGCTGGCCGACCTCACCAGGCGCAACGACCTGGCCACCGTCATGGTCACACACGACCTGGCCACCCTGGACCAGGTGGACACCGTCCTGTCCATGGACGACGGCAGGCTCGGCGAACGCGCCGCCACCCGGGTCGCCTGACCGGGCCGCGCCGCGAGCACGGGCCGGGGTCAGCCTCGAGGGGTGAACTGGTCGAGGTCGTAGATGCCGAGCGCCTTCTCGATGTCGGCCACCTGCGCGACCACGCCGGTGAAGCCGGCCGCGCCGAATCGGCGGTGCTCCTCGTCCTCGAACGTCTCGGCCAGCTCGGCGAACTCCTTGGGCGGGATGACGGCCCGCATGGCGGGGAAGACCACGGTGTCCTCGCGCGCCTCGTGCGGCTCGTACATGCGGACGAAGGCGGCCAGGTCGGCGGTCAGGCCGCGGCGGACGCTCTGGGGGACGGGCCGCGCGGTGGCGTCCAGGATGCGGCCGGTCAGGACGCGTCCGCGCCGGTGCTGCTGGATCAGCACGGGCACGACGTCGGTGAGCCGGCCCGCCCCGACCAGGCGCGGGAAGACGTAACGCTCTTCCAGCCGCTCGTGGTAGTCCTCGATGAACGTGCGGATGATCCCGGCCCCGGCGTGCAGGGGGCCGACCGGCACCCGCTCCCCGGCGCCGATCCGCCGGACGCCCTCCCGGTAGACCAGCAGGACGCGTTTGAGGACCCCGTGCTCGCGCATGAGGTCCTCCGGCGGCGTGACCGGCACCTCCCCGGCCTGCTCCGGGCCGGGAGCGGGGCCGGCCGTCGCGGCACTGCGGGCCGGCCGCGCGGTGTCGCAGCCGGTCAGCATCGCCGAGCCGCAGGCCAGGGCGACGGGCAGGGCGACCGGCAGGGCCAGCATCTCGCGACGGCGCACGCTCGCCGGCCCGCCGCCTGCTTCGTCCCGCATCGTCCGCCCCCGTTCCCGAGCCGCCCCTCCCAGGTGCTGCCCGTCGGCGGCGGTCCGACGCGAAGGCCCGGGTAATCCTTGTGTCGGGAACGCGTCTACCTGCGGGCTACCATTCCTCGTTCCATGCCTCGTCAGGGTCGGACCACTCCTGCGGGTGCGGGCAGGCGAAGGCCGATTTGTGACAGACGTCGTGCCAGCCCGGGTGCTCCTCGCAGTGGTCCCAGCACGGGTGCGGCTCGTGGCAGTGGTCCCAGTACGGATGCCCGCCGTGGCAGTGCTCGGGACGGGTCGGCGTGGGCTTCGGCGTCGGCGTGGGCGTCGGCGTGCGTGTCGGGGTCGGCGTGGGCGTGACGGTCGGCGGGACCGTGGGCGTCGGGGTGACCGTCGGGGTCGGGGTCACCGTCGGAGTGGGTGTCGGAGTCGGTGTCGGAGTGGGCGTGGGCGTCGGGGTCGGGGTCGGCGCGGGCGGGCGGTTGTAGACGGTGCAGCTGACGGCCGCGTCGCTCGGCACCTCGACCGTGAAGCCGAGGCCGCCGCTGTTGGTCACCGGCACCTCGACGCCGGTGTCGATCAGGCGGCAGACGGCGTTCCGTCCGTCCTGGGTGACCAGGGTGTGGTCGGGGTGCTGGGCCTCGGTGACGGTGACGTCGGCCGACGCGGTCTGGCTGAAGGTGAGGTCGAAGTTGACCGACCCCGTGCCGTCGCCGGTCGTCGACTCGGTGGCGGGCAGCCCGCCGATGCCCGGCGTGGTGGTCTCGGCGGTGAAGTCCCAGCCGGGGCCGGCCGGGGTGGCGCCGGTGACGTCCTCACCGGTGTTGCCGGACGGGACGAGCTGCTTGATCACCGACAGCGACCCCTCGCACTGGGCGCGGACGATCTCCCGCAACGCCTGCCCGGCGGCGGCGTAGTCGCTGGTCTGGAAGTAGTCGGCGGCGGCCGCGTTGGTGCCGTCGAAGGCCGTGGTGCCGGAGATGGCGCGCAGGTTGAGCGCGGTCAGGCCGGTCACGCCGTTGCCGACGCCGACGGCCAGGACGCGGGTGCCCTCGGCCTTGACCGCGTTGGCGGAGAAGATCCCGGCCTCCACCTCGGCGATGCGGGTGTTGCTGCCGTCGCCGAGCAGGGTGTCGTAGTAGGTGGGGTTGCCGTCGGTGAGCACCACCAGCAGGTCGTAGCGCGGCGCGGCCTCGGCGACCGCCCACAGGCCGCGGTCCCAGTTGGTGCCGCTGCCGAGCTGCCAGTCGGCGTACTGGTTCTTGAACGCCTCGGCGCCCGCCTCGGTGGACACCGGCATCAGGTCGGGGTTGTTCGTGGTGCCGGCGCTGGGCGAGTTGCGGTCGAAGGTGAACAGCGCCATCCGGGACGGGGTGCCGGTCAGCGCGTCGGTGAAGGTGTCGGCGGCCGCCTTCAGGTCGGGCAGCGCGCTGCCCACCGAGGCTGACAGGTCGAGCAGCAGCGCGACGTCGAGGCCGCAGGTGAGATCGGGCCGGGGGTTGACCCGTGACTGCTGCCAGATCCCGGTCGAGGCGGTGGCGTCCGCGCGGGTGTCGTTGATCATGAAGTCGCTGGTGGAGGAGTACGTGGTGCCGCTCTCCAGCGCGGGGGTCTGGAAGACGTACGGCGTGGCGACGGAGTTCGACCCGCTGCCGCGGCCGGTGCGCAGCTCGGGGTTGGTGTACCAGCCGGCGGGGGCGGACAGCTGCTTGACGTAGAAGCGGGCGCCGGCGTTGTCGCCGCCCGGCTCGGTGCCGGGGACGACGAAGCTGCAGTCGCCGTCGTCGTCCGAGACGCACACGCCCCAGTCGGCGTCGACCGGGACGGCCGCGTCGGGCGTGGTGAACAGGCCGAGCTCGACCCCGGCCAGCGGCCCCACGGTGGTGTCGCCGGTGCGGTCGCCGCCGGTCCGCACCGTCACCACCGAGGTGTCCGGCGACGGATCGGGCACCACCAGCGGGGACGACGGGACCGCGAGCAGCCCCGCGCACAACACTTTCGCCATCCTGCCGGCGACTATGCGAACACTCTTCATCTTCCCCCCAGAGCGATCCGATCACTACGGACTGTAACCAGGAGTGGATCAAAGGGCGCTTCCGCCGTCCCCGGCCGCGCGATCAATGCCGACCGCACCTTGGGACACGCTTGACCTGGGACGGGCCCCCGTCAGCCCGCCGTACGGTCGCTGATCCAGCGGGCGGCGAGCAGGCCGGAGACGGCGGTGAGGACGGCGCCCGCGACGACCGTGGCGCCGAGGCCGAGCACGTCGGCGAGCACCCCGGCGACCAGGGCTCCCGCCGCGTAGCCGACGTCGCGCCAGAAGCGGTAGGCGCCCAGGGCGTTGGCCCGCCAGGAGGGGTGGGCGTGGTCGGAGACCGAGGCGATGAGGGCGGGGTAGACCATGGCGGTGCCGAGCCCGAGGACGACGGCGGACAGGACCCCGGCGAGCAGGGCGTCGCCCAGCGGGGCGACGGCCAGGAGCAGCCCGCCGGCCTGGACGAGCATGCCGGTGACGATGAGGGGTTTGCGGCCGAGGCGGTCGGCGAGGTGCCCGGCGGGGATCTGGCCGACGCCCCACAGCAGCGGGTACAGGCCCTTGATCAGGCCGACGGCGGCCAGGCCCAGGCCGTGCTCGGTGAACAGGAGAGGGAAGACGCCCCAGGTGAGGCCGTCGTTGAGGTTGTTGACCAGGCCGGCCTGGCTGACGCCGCGCAGCGAGCGGTCGCGCCAGGACGTGCGGGCGAACGCGGCCGCCGGACCGATGTCCCCGCCGGCGGGCCGGGGGTGCCGGTCGAGTTCGAGTGCCACGTGGGCGGCGGTGTCGCGGACGGCCAGGGCCAGGGCCAGCCCGGCCGCCACGAAGACGACGCCGACGAGCTCGGGGACGGGGCGCAGGCCGTGACGGGTGGCGAGGTAGCCGGTGAGCAGGGCGGTGGCGCCGACGGCGGTGTACCCGGCGGCCTCGTTGAGGCCGGTGGCCAGTCCCCGCCGCGCGGGCCCGACCAGGTCGATCTTCATGTTGACGGTCATCGACCAGGTCAGGCCCTGGTTGAGGCCGAGCAGGACGTTCGCGGCCACGATCCACCCCCAGGAGGGCGCCCAGGCCAGGACGAACGGGACGGGGATCCCGATCAGCCAGCCGGCCACCAGGAGCTGCTTGCGGCGGAACCGGGCCGTCAGCGCTCCGGCGGCCAGGTTGGTGACCGCCTTGGTGAGCCCGAAGGCGACGATGAAGGAGAAGACGGCGAGGTCGCTGGTCAGGCCGAAGGCGTGGGTGCCGATGAGGGGCACGGTGGTGCGTTCGAGGCCCACCAGGCCGCCGACGGCGATGTTGACGACGACCAGCAGCGAGAACTGCAGGGCGTTCGCCCGGAGCCCCAGGCGTACGGGGGGTCGGCCGGCCGGGGCGGGAGCGGAGGTGTTCTGCACGGCGAAGGTCCCTTCGCGCCTGGATTGCCGGGTGGATATGTCCAGGTCACCATACCCCCCCAGGTATCCTGAACAATACCACGGGGGGTATTTGACATCCTCTCCGCGGAGAACCTACTGTCGGGTAGGCGATACCCCCAGGGGTATCAACCCACTGGCCGCGTTCCTCACGAAGGGATTGCCGTGTTCTTCACCCAGTACTACCTGGACTGCCTCTCGCAGGCGTCGTACATGATCGCCGACGAGGGGACCGGCCGCGCGGTGGTCGTCGACCCGCGGCGGGACGTCTCCGAGTACCTGGCCGACGCCCGCGCGCACGGCCTGACCGTCGTCGGCGTCGTCAACACCCACTTCCACGCCGACTTCGTCGCCGGCCACCTGGAGCTGGCCGACAGCACCGGCGCCTGGATCGGCTACGGCCGCCGCGCCGAGACCGAGTACCCCATCCGCAAGCTCGGCGACGGCGAGCGCATCTCCCTCGGCGACGTCACCCTGGAGATCATGGAGACGCCCGGCCACACCCCGGAGTCGATCAGCGTCCTGGTCTACGAGCACGCCGAGGACCCCGTCCCGTACGGGGTGCTGACCGGCGACGCCCTGTTCATCGGCGACGTCGGCCGCCCCGACCTGCTCGCCTCCGTCGGCGTCACCCCCGGGGAACTGGGCGCGATGTTGTACGACAGCGTGCAGAACAGGCTCATGGGCCTGCCCGACGCGGTGCGGGTCTTCCCCGCGCACGGCGCCGGCTCGGCCTGCGGCAAGAACCTCTCGGCCGAGAAGCAGTCGACCATCGGCGAGCAGCGGGCCACCAACTACGCGTGCGCGCCGATGGACCGCGAGACCTTCGTCGCGCTCGTCACCGCCGGGCAGCCCGCCGCCCCCGGCTACTTCGCCTACGACGCCGATCTCAACCGCAGGGACCGCGCCCGCTACGACGCCTCGGCGGCGCCCGTGCCGCTGACCCTCGACGGGTTCACTGAACTGAGGGCCGCCGGCACGGTCGTGGTGGACGCCCGCGACCCGCAGGACTTCGCCGCCGGGCACCTGCGCGGCGCGGTGAACGTGCCCGCCGACGGGCGCTTCGCCGAGCAGGCGGGCACCGTGCTCGACCCGGACGCCGAGCTGGTCGTCATGGCGCCGCAGAACCGCGAGGAGGAGGTCGTCACCCGCCTGGCCCGGATCGGCTTCGACCGCGTCGCGGGCTACCTGCGCAACCCCGACGACGCGCTGGTGGCCCTGGCCGCCGAGGTCGCCCCGGCCAGCCGCCTGACCGCCGCGCAGTTGCGCGCCGCGCTCGCCGGCGACGCCCCGCCCGTCGTCGTGGACGTGCGCACCGCGGGCGAGCGCGAGGCGAACGGCTTCATCGACGCCGCGCTGCACATCCCGCTGAGCGAGCTGCCCGCGCGCAGCGGCGAGCTGCCCGCCGACCGGCCCGTCGTGCTGCACTGCGCGGGTGGTCACCGTTCCTCCGTCGCGGCGAGCCTGCTGCGGCACCGCGGCTTCCAGGACGTCTCCGACGTGCTCGGCGGCTACGCCGCGTGGGCCCTGTCGGCCGAGCCGGCCGGCGTCTGACCGAACTGTCCCCTTTCCCCCGTCCCATACGCATGTCTACTCGATACCCCCAGGGGTATCGGCGAAGGAAAGACCCATGAACACCTCCTCCGTCCTCACCCCCACCGTGCTGCAGCGGCTCGTCCAGGAAGGGCGGGCGCCGCGCCTGCTCGACGTGCGCACGCCCGGCGAGTTCCGCACGGCGCACATCCCCGGCTCGTACAACGTGCCGCTGAACACCCTGCGCGAGCACCGGGCCGAGCTGCTGGCCCACCTGGACGAGGACGTCGTGCTCGTCTGCCGCTCCGGGGCGCGGGCCGCGCAGGCCGGGCAGGCCCTCGCCGAGGCCGGGCTGCCGAACCTGCGCGTCCTGGAGGGCGGCATCGTCGCGTGGGAGACGGCCGGCGCGTCCCTGGAGCGGGGGCCCGAGCGGTGGGACATCGAGCGCCAGGTGCGGCTCGTGGCCGGTTCCGTCGTCCTCGTCACCGGTCTGGCCGGGATCTTCCTGCCCGGCGCGCACCTGATCGGCACCGCGATCGGCGCGGGCCTGACGTACGCGGCCGTCAGCAACTCCTGTGCCATGGGCGTCCTGCTGTCCCGGCTGCCCTACAACCGCGGGCCGCGCACCGACATCCGCACGGTGCTCGCGGAGCTGCGGAGCACCCCGTGACCGTGCTGATCGTCGCGGCGTCGCTGCTCGTCGGGGTCAGCCTCGGCGTGCTGGGCGGCGGCGGCTCGATCCTGACCGTGCCGATCCTGGTCTACCTGGCCGGGCAGGACACCAAGGAGGCGATCGCCACCTCGCTGTTCGTCGTCGGCGTCACCAGCCTGGCCGCGCTGGTCCCGCACGCGCGGGCCCGGCGGATCCGCTGGCGGACCGGGCTGCTCTTCGGCGCGTTCAGCATGGCCGGCGCGTACGGCGGCGGACGCCTGGCCGAGTACGTCCCCGGCACGGCGCTGCTCGTCGCCTTCGCCCTGATGATGCTGGCCACGGCGGTCGCGATGCTGCGCAGGCCCCGCAACCCCAGGAAGCGGGCGCGGCCCGCCCACGGCGACCTGCCGCTGCCGCACATCGCGGCGGAGGGCCTGGTCGTCGGGGCGGTGACGGGGCTGGTCGGCTCCGGCGGCGGCTTCCTCGTCGTCCCGGCGCTCGCCCTGCTGGGCGGGCTGCCGATGGGCGTCGCGGTCGGCACTTCGCTGCTCGTCATCGCGATGAAGTCGTTCGCCGGCCTCGCCGGGCACCTGGCGGGCGTCGCGATCGACTGGCGGCTCGCCCTGATCGTGACGGCGTCCGCGGTGATCGGCAGCCTGGCCGGCGGCCGGCTCGCGGGCCGCATCCCGCAGGACGCGCTGCGCACGGCGTTCGGCTGGTTCGTCGTCGTCATGGGCGTGTTCGTGCTCGTCCAGCAGGCCGGCGCCGCCGTCTGGAGCCATCCGGCCACGTGGGCGGGGGTCGTGGCGGTGCTGGCCGCCGTCCTCGCCGCCCGCCGGTGGCGCGCCTCAGGCGCCGGCTGACGGGCCGGAGGACGCCGGTTCGTCGCGCACCTGGGCGGCCGTGACCGCCACGGTGGTGACGATGTCGGCCACGGTGGCGCCCCTGGACAGGTCGTTGACCGGCCGGCGCAGCCCCTGCAGCACCGGCCCCACCGCGACCGCCCCCGCGCTGCGCTGGACGGCCTTGTACAGGTTGTTGCCGGTGTTCAGGTCGGGCACCACGAAGACGGTGGCGTGCCCGGCCACCTGGCTGCCGGGCATCTTGGCCCGCGCCACGGCCGGGTCCACCGCGGCGTCGTACTGGATCGGCCCTTCCACCTGGAGGTCCGGGCGGCGCTGACGCACCAGCTCGGTGGCGGCGCGCACCTTGTCGACCTCGGCGCCCGCGCCCGAGGTGCCCGTCGAGTACGACAACATCGCGATCCTGGGCTCGACGCCGAACATCGCCGCGGTGCGGGCCGAGGCGATCGCGATGTCGGCGAGCTGCTCGGCGGTGGGGTCGGGGTTGACCGCGCAGTCGCCGTAGACCAGGACCCGGTCGGCCAGGCACATGAAGAACACGCTGGAGACCAGCCCGAGCCGCAGGATCTCGAACGCCGGCCTGATCGTGTGCGCGGTGGTGTGCGTCGCGCCGGAGACCATGCCGTCGGCCAGGCCGGCGTGGACCATGAGCGTGCCGAAGTAGGAGACGTCGGTGACGGTGTCGCGGGCCAGCTCGACGGTCATCCCCCGGTGCGCCCGCGCCTCGGCGTAGGCGTGCGCGAACCGCTCGCGCAGCTCCGGGTCGAACGGGCTGAGCACCCTGGCCGCGGTCAGGTCGAGACCGAGCTGGGCGGCCTGGACCCTGATGCGTTCGGCGTCGCCGAGCAGGGTGAGGTCGGCCACGTCCCGGCGCAGCAGGATGTCGGCCGCGCGCAGGATGCGCGGCTCCTCGCCCTCGGGCAGCACGATGTGCCTGCGCCGGGCGCGGGCCCGGTCCAGCAGCTCGTACTCGAACATCAGCGGCGTGACGACGTCGGTCTTGGCGATGTCCAGCCGTTCCAGCAGCAGCGGGCCGTCGACGTGCTCGGCGAACAGGCGCAGCGCCGCGTCGATCTTGCCGCCCGCCTCGGGCGTGAACCGCCCCTCCACGGCCGACAGCCGGGTCGCGGTGTCGAACGTGTCGTGACCGGTGGCGATCACCGGCAGCGGGATCTCCATGCCGCGCAACAGCCGTTCCACCGAGCCGGGCAGCTCCGTGCCGCCGGTGAGCACCACCGCCGACAGGGCCGGGAAGCCCGGCGAGGTGTGCGCGGCGATCAGGCCGGGCAGCAGCGCGGCGGCCCGGTCGGACGGGATGATCACCGCCGCGCCCTCGGTGAGACGCTCCAGGATGCCGGGCAGCGACATCGCGCCCACCATCAGCGCGCTCGCCTCCCGGCCGAGCCCGTCGCGCTCGCCGAGGAAGAACCGGCCGTCGCACGCGTCGAGCAGGTCGGCGACCGTCGGCGCCCGCAGCGAAGGGGTCTCCGGCAGCACGAACACGGGCGTCGCATGGCTGAACGCGAGCGGCCCGCCGGTCGAGCGGGTGACCACGACCGCGAGCTCCTGGGCGTGATGGTGGGCCAGCTCCCTGGCGGACACCTCGACCGCCGCGGCGGTGCGGGCGGCCGTCCGGCCCCTGCCGCTCACCACGTTGATCACGGGAGTGCCCAAATCGGCGGCCAGCCGGGCGTTGAACCCGAACTCCGTCGGCGCGCCCACGTCGGTGTAGTCGGTGCCGACCACCACGACCGCGTCGCAGCGCCGGGCCAGCGCGCGGAAGCGGGCCACGATGTCGCCGGCCGCCCGCTCGACGTCGGCGTGCACCTCGTCATAGGTGACCCCCGCGCACGCCTCGTAGGGCAGGGCGAGCTGGAACCGGCTGCGGATGGTGTTGACCAGGCCGTCCTCGCGTCCGGCCCGTACCACCGGGCGGAACACGCCCACGCTTCCCACCTGCCGGGACAGCAGCTCGACCAGGCCCAGGGCGACGGTCCCCTTGTTGCTTCCCGCTTCGCCGGCGGCGACGTACACAGCTCGTGTCATGACACTCATTCTCGACGCCCCCGCCGGGTCCGGAACGCCATCAGGCCCGGATCAGTGTCGTACGGCACCAGGGGAAGTGACCAACGTCCCTGTCTTGGGGGGAGGGCAGGTGGGTAGCGTCCTCGGCGTGATGAACCCGTGGACGCTCACCTACGAGGGCTTCGCCCCGGGCTCGGCCGGGCTGCGGGAGGCGCTGTGCACGCTCGGCAACGGCCGCTTCGCCACGCGCGGCGCCACGCCCGAGGGCCGGATCCGCACGCCCGGCACCTACCACGCGGGCTGCTACGACCGTCTGGCCTCGCAGGTGGGCGGCCGGACGGTCGTCAACGAGGACCTGGTCAACCTGCCCGACTGGCTGCCGCTCGGCTTCGCCACGCCCGGCCAGGACTGGTTCAGCCCGGAGCTGGCCGACCTGCTCGGCTACACCCAGGAGCTCGACCTGCGCCACGGGGTGCTGCGGCGGGAGCTGCGCTGGCGCGACGCGCGGGGCCGGGTCACCCGGGTGCGGCAACGCCGCCTGGTCTCCATGGCCGATCCCGCCCTGGCCGCCCTGGAGACGACCTTCACCGCGGAGAACTGGTCGGGCCCGCTGCGCGTCCGCGCCGGGCTGGACGGACGCGTCACCAACAGCGGCGTCGAACGCTACCGCGACCTGCGCGGCGACCACCTGACGGAGCACGCCACGGGCCACCGCGACGGACTGACCTGGCTGACCGCGACCACCCGCGCCTCCCGCGTCACCGTCGCGCTCGCCGCCCGCGCCGACGCCCCCTCCCCCGGCTCGCCCTCCATGGAGCCCGACCACGTCGCCAGCGAGCACGTGCTGACGGTGACCGAGGGCACGCCGGTGACGTTCACGAAGGTCGTCGCCCTGCTGACCTCGCGCGACCCCGCCGTGCACGACCCGCTGTCGGCCGCCCTGCGCCGCGCGGCCACGGCCCCGGGCTTCGCCGAGCTGCTGGCGGCGCACGCCGCGGCCTGGGAGCGGCTGTGGGAGCGGGCCGAGCTGAACGTGGACGGGCCGGAGCTGTCGCAGATCGTCCACCTGCACATCTTCCACCTGCTCCAGACCCTGTCGCCGCACACCGCCGACCTCGACGCCGGGGTGCCGGCGCGGGGCCTGCACGGCGAGGCGTACCGGGGGCACGTGTTCTGGGACGAGCTGTTCGTCCTGCCCTGGCTCAACCTGCGCTTCCCCGAGATCTCCCGCGGCCTGCTGCGCTACCGGTGGCGCCGCCTGCCCGAGGCCCGCGCGGCCGCCCGGTCGGCCGGGTACGAGGGCGCGATGTTCCCCTGGCAGAGCGGCAGCGACGGCCAGGAGGAGACCCAGACCTACCACCTCAACCCCGCCTCGGGACGCTGGCTGCCGGACGTCTCCCACCTGCAGCGCCACGTCGGCCTCGCCATCGCCTACAACGTGTGGCAGTACCGCCTGGCCACCGGCTCCATGCCGTCGTGGTGCGCCGACCTGCTGATCGCCATCGCGCGGTTCTTCGCCTCGCTGGCCGTGCTCGACCCCGTCTCCGGCCGGTACGAGATCCGCGGCGTCATGGGCCCGGACGAGTACCACACCGCCTACCCGGGCGCCGCCGAGCCGGGCCTGGCCAACAACGCCTACACCAACGTCATGACCGTGTGGCTGCTGCGGCACGCCCTCCGGCTCGGCGTGGCCGGCGCGCGGGAGGCGGCGCGGTGGGAGGACGTCACCCGCCGCATGCGGGTCGACTTCCACGACGGCGTCATCAGCCAGTTCACCGGCTACGCCGGGCTCGCCGAGCTGGACTGGGAGCGGTACGCGGGCGTCCGCCGCCTCGACCGCGCCCTGGAGGCCGACGGCGACGACGTGAACCGCTACAAGGCGTCCAAGCAGGCCGACACGCTGATGCTGTTCTACCTGCTGGGCGCCGACGAGCTGCTGGCGATCCTCGACGGGCTCGGCTACCCGGCCGACCCCGGCCTGATCCCGCGCACGACCGCCTACTACCTCGACCGCACCAGCCACGGCTCCACGCTGAGCGCCGTCGTGCACGCCTGGGTGTTGTCGCGCTGCGACCGGGCGCGCTCCTGGCAGTTCTTCGCCGAGGCGCTGGTCGGGGACGTGCACGACGTCCAGGGCGGCACCACCGCCGAAGGCGTGCACCTGGGCGCGATGGCCGGGACGGTGGACATGCTGCAACGCTGCTACCTGGGCCTGGAGCCGAGGCCCGAGGGCCTGTTCCTCGACCCTCTGCTGCCCGGACGGCTCGGCACGCTCTCGTTGCCGGTCCTGTTCCGCGGACGCCGGATCACCATCGAGGCCGGCCACGACGGCACGCGGGTCGACGGCGTCCCCGTGCCGGGCGGTGCGGGCCTCGTCCTCACGGAGAGAGAGATGATCATGACGAACAGTGGCGACTTCGGACGCCGGGTGGCTCACCACCGCGACCGGCTGGGCCTCACCGTCGACCAGCTGGCCGAGCGCGCCGACATGTCTCCCGGGTACGTCGCGTACCTGGAGGGCCACCTCGGCATCCCGGACAGGAACACGGTGACCCGCCTGGCCATCGCCCTGGAGACGACCCCGCAGGACCTGCTGGGCGGTGGCCGCGACCGCCCGCCGGGCCCCGGCGCCGGCCCGGACGAGCCGGTCCTGGAGGTCCTCGACCCCGAGGAGTGCCTGCGCCTGGTCGCGCCGGGCGGGATCGGGCGGATCGCGTTCAACGGCTCGCACGGGCCCACGGTGCTGCCCGTCAACTACCGGCTGCACGAGGGCGCCGTGCTGTTCCGCACGTCCCGCGGCGGGCCCATGGACCAGGACCTGCGCACCGGTCTGGAGGGCGTGGACATCATGATCGGCTTCCAGGTGGACCGGATCGACGAGGTGCGCAAGGAGGGCTGGAGCGTGCTGATCCAGGGGCCCGCCCACCACGTGCCCGAGGACGAGGTCGCCAAGCTGGCCGACGCGGGCGTCACGCCCTGGGCGGGCGGGGAGCGTCATCTCTACATCCGGGTCGTGCCGCACCAGGTCACCGGCCGCCGGATCCACGGCCTGTGAGCCGGCCGCCGCCGTGGACCCGCGTCACACGGGGGCGGCGGGCCGCAGCAGCGCCTGTTGCAGCGCCCTGCCGAGGTCGGCGTCGGTGATCATGCCGGTGACCGCGCCGCCCTCGACGACCACCGCCGACAGCCCGCCCACCCGGGACGGACGTTCCAGCAGGGCGGCCGCGTCGTCGTCCGGCGACAGGACGCGCGGCGGCTTCTGGGCGGCGACCAGCGTCTCCACCCTGGTGTCCCCCCTGCGCTCGGCGGGCACGGCGAGCAGGGTCTCCAGCGAGACCACGCCGAGCGGCGCCCCGTCGAGCCCCACGACGGGGAAGACGGACTGGTGCGAGCCGAGCACCACCGCGTCGACCAG
>NZ_JBSFGJ010000238.1:0-14764 GCF_053596515.1 Nonomuraea sp. NPDC001684 | reverse complement strand
GGGCACCTGCGGCACCTCGATGCCGTAGGTGCCCGGCGGGCTCGTCCCGCCCGTCGAGCTGTCCTACTCCTCCTCCGCCGTGGACGGCCGGGTCGCCTCGACCAACAACCAGCCGTCCTGGCTGGGCGAGGGCTGGGAGTACGAGCCGGGCTTCATCGAGCGCGGCTACCAGGGGTGCGCCGACGACCAGGGCGACGGCGCCAACAACAGCACCAGGACGGGCGACCTGTGCTGGAAGTCCGGCAACGCCACCCTGTCGCTGAACGGCACCACCACCGCGCTCGTCCGCGACGACGCCTCGGGCGTCTGGCGACCGGCCCGCGACGACGGCTCCAGGGTCGAGCACCTCAACGGCACCGCCGCCGACACCGCCAACGGCGACGACGACAACGAGTACTGGCGGATCACCAGGCCCGACGGCACGCAGTACTGGTTCGGCAGGAACCGGCTGCCCGGCTGGAGCGCCGGAAAGCCGGAGACCGGGTCGGCCTACACCGTGCCGGTCTTCGGCAACCACGCCGGGGAGCCCTGCCACGCGGCCGCCTTCGCCGACTCCTCCTGCGCGCAGGGCTGGCGCTGGCAGCTCGACTACGTGGTGGACCCGCACGGCAACGCCATGGCCTACTACTACGACCGGCAGACCAACTCCTACGCCAGGGCCGGCTCCCCCACCGCCAACGCCGACTACGTCCGCGCCGGTCACCTCAACCGCATCGAGTACGGCCTGCGCGCCTCGGACGTCTACGCGACCCCCGCGGCGAAGGTGAGCTTCGGCGTGGCCGAGCGCTGCCTGTCCGGCTGCGACGCCTTCGACGCCGCGCACGCCGCCAACTGGCCGGACACGCCGGTCGACCAGGACTGCGCGCGCGGCGCCAAATGCGCGACGGCCGGGCCGACGTTCTGGACGCGCAAGCGGCTGACGTCCATCAGCACGCAGGCGGGCGGCCGGGTCGTCGACTCCTGGGCGCTGACGCAGGACTTCCCCGGCACGGGCGACAACACCGCGGCGGGGTTGTGGCTGGCGAAGATCGTCCGTACCGGGTCGGGCGGCGGGGAACCGATCACCCTGCCCGCGACCACGTTCGCCGGGACGCTCATGGAGAACAGGGTGGACTCCGACGAGGGACGCCCGCCGCTGTACAAGTACCGGATCACCCGGATCGGCACCGACACCGGGGCCGACACCCTGGTCGCCTACTCGGCCAAGGACTGCGCCGCCGGCGCCACGCCGGACCCGGCGGCCAACACCCGGCGCTGCTACCCGTCGTGGTGGACGCCCGAGGGCTACGCCGAGCCGGTCCAGGACTGGTTCCACAAGTACGTGGTGACCCAGGTGGTCGAGGACGACAAGGTCGCCGGCTCCGGCTCGGAGTCCGTCGTCACGTCCTACGACTACCTGGACGGCGCGGCCTGGGTGCGGGACGAGAGCGAGTTCACCCTGGACAAGCACCGCACGTACAACCAGTTCCGCGGCTACCGGACCGTCCGCACGAAGGTCGGGGCGTCCGCGCGCAGCCAGAGCGACACCGTCTACCTGCGCGGCCTGGGCGGGACGGTGACCGACTCCGAGGGCAACCAGGTGAGCGACGACCCGGCGCTGGCCGGGACCACGCTGGAGACCCTCACCTACACCGGTGAGGGCGGCGCGCTCGCCTCGGCGGCCGTCTCCGAGCCGTGGTCGTCGCCGGTCACCGCGTCCAGGGCGGTGAAGGGCCGGGCGGCGCTCACCGCGCGGCGGACCGGGACGTCCGTGAAGCGCAGCCGCACGTTGATCAGCACGGCGACGGGCACCGCCTGGCGGCGCACCCGCGCCGACTACACCCATGACGACCTGGGCCAGGTGCTGTCGTCCGCGGACCAGGGCGACACGGCGGTCACCGGTGACGAGGAGTGCGTCACCACCGCCTACACCGCCCGGGACACCGCCGCCTGGCTGGTGTCGTACCCGTCGGTGGTCAGGACCACGGGCGGCACCTGCGCCGCGCCCGGCGCGGTGCTCTCCGAGACCCGCACCTTCTACGACGGCCAGGCTCTCGGGGCCGCGCCGAAGCCGGGCCAGGCGCACGCCACCCGGACCGAGACGCTCGACCACCTCGACGGCGCCACCCCCGTGCACGTGGCCACCACCGCGACCTACGACGCCTACGGCCGGACCACCGGCACGACCGACGAGCTGGGCCGCCTGACCACCACCGCCTACACCCCGGCCACCGGCCTGCCGACGGGGACGACCGTCACCGACCCCAAGGGCTTCACCACCACCACGACCCTGGACGGCGTGCGCGGGCTGACCTTGTCCTCGGCCGACGCCAACGGCCGCACCACCTTCACCGACCACGACGCGCTGGGCCGGCTGGTCAGGGTGTGGCTGCCGGGCCACGACCGGAGCGCCGCCGCCGACATCGTCTACGGCTACGCCATCTCCGGCGCCGCGCCGACGGCGGTGACGAAGAAGGAGCTGCTCGACGACGGCTCCTACAAGGCGACGACCACCCTGTACGACGGCCTGCTGCGCGAGCGGCAGACCCAGCAGGACGCCCACGGCGGCGGCCGCCTGGTCACCGACACGTTCCTGGACTCCCACGACCGGCCGTGGAAGACGAACGCCACCTACTGGAACGCCTCCGCGCCGGACACCTCGCTGTTCGGCGCCCCGGACAACGTGGTCCCCGCGCAGACCGTCACCGAGTACGACGGCCAGAGCCGCCAGACGGCCGAGATCTTCAAGTCGCTGAACGTGGAGAAGTGGCGCGGCACCACCTCCTACGGCGGCAACTACACCGCGACCGTCCCGCCGGAGGGCGCCGCCGCCACCCTGGCGGTGACCGACGTCCGGGGCCGGACGACCGAACTGCGGCAGTACCCCGGCCGCGTCGCCGACTTCGCCGACTCCCGGGCCGACGTCACGACCTACGACTACGACCAGGCGGGACGGGTGACCAAGGTGGTCGACCCGGCAGGCAACACCTGGGCCTACAGCTACGACCTGCGCGGGCGCAGGACGTCGCTGTCCGACCCGGACGTCGGCCTGACCCGCTGGACCTACGACGCGGCCGGCCGCCGCACGAGCACCACCGACGCCCGCGGCGTCACGCTCACGTACGCCTACGACGAGCTCGGCCGCAAGACGTCGGTCGCGCAGGGGGCCGCCAGGCTCGCCGAGTGGGCCTACGACACCCTGCCCGGCGGCAAGGGCCTGCCCGCCTCCTCCACCCGGTACGACGAGGGCGGCGCGTACGTCACCGCGGTCAAGGGCTACGACGCCGCGGGCCGCCAGACCGGCACGACGGTGACGATCCCGCCGTCGGAGGGGCTGCTGGCGGGGACGTACACCGTCGGCACGACGTACCGGCCGGTCAGCGGGCTGCCGGCCGCGACGTCCTACCAGGCGGCCGGCGGGCTGCCCGCCGAGACCGTCCGGCCCGGCTACACCCGTCTGGGCGCGCTCGCCTCCCTCGACAACGGCTCCCGCGTGTACGTCGGCGGCACGCAGTACTCGCCCTACGGCGAGGTCCTGCAGACGGTGCTCGGCGACGTGGGCGCCCGGGTCGTGCGCACCCTGGAGTACCAGGACGCCACCCGCCGCCTGGCCCGGTCGGTCGACGACCGGGAGAAGAGCGGCCCGCAGACCATGGACGACGCGGTGTTCACCTACAACCCGGCGGGCGACGTCACCAGCGTCCGGGACGACCGGGACGACAGGTCCGCGACCGACACCCAGTGCTACGCCTACGACCACCGGCGCCGGCTGACCGAGGCGTGGACCGCCACGGACGACTGCGCGGCGGCGCCGTCGGCCTCGACGGTCGGCGGGCCGGCCCCCTACTGGCAGTCGTTCGCCTTCGACGTGGTGGGCAACCGGACCAAGGAGGTCCAGCACGGTGGGGCGGGCGACGTCACCCGGGTCTACACCTACCCCGCCGCCGGCCGGCCGCAGCCGCACACGCTGCAGAAGGTGGAGACGACCGGGCCCGGCGCGCGTACCGACACCTACGAGTACGACGCCACCGGCAACACCAGGCGGCGCGTCACCGCGCTCGGCGACCAGACCCTGACCTGGAACGCCGAGGGCGACCTGAGCGCCTCCACCGTCGCGGGCAGGACGAGCACCTTCGTCCACGACGCCGACGGCAACCGGATCATCCGCCGCGACCCCGGCTCGGTCACCCTCTACCTCGACGGCCAGGAGCTGACGCTGGCCGGGGGCAAGGTGAGCGGCACCCGCTACTACGAGGGCCCGCAGGCCACGGTGGTGCGCACCGGCGACGGGAAGGTCAACTACCTGCTCGGCGACCGGCACGACACCGAGGAGCTGGTGGTCAACGCCACCACGCTGGCCTACAACCGCAGGTCCACCACCCCCTACGGCGGGTCCCGGGGCGGCGCGCCGGCGTCCTGGCCGAGCCAGAAGGGGTTCGTCGGCGGCACCGTGGACGACTCGACGGGCCTGACCCACCTGGGCGCGCGCGAGTACGACGTGGCCACCGGCCGGTTCGTCTCGGCCGACCCGGTCATGGACCTGACGGACCCGCAGCAGATCAACGGCTACGCCTACGCGAGCAACAACCCGGTCGCCTGGTCCGACCCGACCGGCCTGCGGGTCTGCGACGGCCAGGAGTGCAAGGACGCCGGCATCCGTCCCGACGGCCGGCCCATCCAGCCGCCGCCCCCGCCCGCGCCGGCACAGGTGCAGCTGGCCTCCGTCGGCGCCGCGCCGTCCCCCGCTCCTTCCAGGGGCGGCGGCACCGGGCGCAGCAGCGGCGGCACCAGCAACCCCGGGGCGTGCACGAGCCAGTCGTGCATGTTGCGGTACACCGATCCGGCCGCGGCCCAGCGCATCGCGGAGCTGATGGCCGAGAACAAGCGCATCAGCGACGCGCTGGCCGAGGAGCAGGCCAAGCTCAGGCAGGCGCAGGAGGCGCTGCAGAAGGAGAAGCAGAAGAAGAAGCGCGGCTGGTGGGACCGGTGGGGCCGGACGGTGGCGGCGGTGGCCGTCGGCGTCGTCGGCGCGGTCGCAGTGGCCGCGTGCGGCGTGACCGTGGTGTGCGGCGTGGCGCTGGGGGCCGCGGTCGGCATGGCGAGCTACTCGGTGCAGAACGCGGGCTCCGACCGGTTCAGCGTGACCGGCCTGGCCTTCGCCGGACTCACCGGGGCGGCGCTGGGCGGCGCCGGCCGCTATCTGAAGGCGGGCCAGGAACTGGCCAAGGCCCAGGCGGGAGTGAAACTGCCGATGGGCACCGAAGTGCTGAGAGGTGCGAAGAACATGACCACACAACCCAAGGCGACCTGGTCGTTCACCAACTGGTTCAAGTTCCACAAGCCATGAGCCGGCTGACGGAGATCCTGCGCAGGCCGCGTACGTGGGCGGTCGTCGGAATGCTGGCCGTGGTGGACGTGCTGGCGGTCCTCCTGCTGCCCGAGGAGGTGTCGGTGTACGCGGTGACCGCGCTCACGGTGGCCGCCGCGGCCTTCCTCGACTGAGTCGTAAGGCCCCTGGTAGCCCGTCCGGCTGCCGGGGGCCTTGCGGCGTTTCAGGGGGGCGGGGCGGACATGTGTTTAGTTGTGCGAATATAATCGTTATATGTCTATAACGAGTAGCGCGTCCCTCTCCCCCGCCCCCGCGCTCAGCCCCCGCCGGCGGATGCTCGTGCTGGCCATCTGCTGCATGAGCCTGTTCATCGTCGGACTGGACAACACGATCGTGAACATCGCGCTGCCGGCCATCCGCCGCGACCTCGACGCCTCCATGTCCGGCCTCCAGTGGATCATCGACGCCTACACGGTGGTCCTGGCGAGCCTGCTCATGCTGGCCGGCTCGACCGGCGACCGGGTCGGCCGCCGGCGCACGTTCCAGACGGGGCTGGCGCTGTTCACGCTCGGCTCGCTCATGTGCTCGCTCGCGCCCGGCCTCGGCTGGCTGATCGCGGCGCGGGCGCTGCAGGCCGTCGGCGGGTCCATGCTCAACCCGGTCGCCATGTCGATCATCACGAACACCTTCACCGAGCCGCGCGAGCGGGCCCGCGCGATCGGCGTGTGGGGCGGCGTGATCGGCATCAGCATGGCGCTCGGCCCGCTGGTCGGCGGCACGCTGGTGGACTCGGTCGGCTGGCAGGCGATCTTCTGGATCAACATCCCGGTGGGCCTGGCCGCGTTCGCCCTGTGCGCGTTGTTCGTGCCCGAGTCGCGCGCGCCGCGCCCGCGCCGGGTGGACCCGGTCGGGCAGGCGCTGGTCATCGTGCTGCTGGCCACCCTGACGTACGGCTTCATCGAGGCGCCGGCGGCCGGTTGGGCGTCCCCGCGCACGCTGGGCTGCTTCGCGGTCGCGGCGCTGGCGCTGGCCGTCCTCGCGCCGTACGAGCTGCGCCGCACCGACCCGCTGATCGACCTGCGCTTCTTCCGCAGCGCGCCGTTCAGCGGGGCCACGGTCATCGCGGTGTGCGGCTTCTCCGCGCTGGCCGGGTTCCTGTTCGTCAACACCCTCTACCTCCAGGACGTGCTGGGGCTGTCCGCCCTGCACGCCGGCCTCTACACGCTGCCCATGGCCGGGCTCACCGTGGTCTGCGCGCCGCTGTCGGGCCGGATCGTCGGGACCGCCGGGCCGCGCGTCCCGCTGGTGGTGGCCGGGGTCACCATGGCGGCCAGCGGCCTGATCATGACCGGGCTGGCGGCGGAGACGCCGACCTGGCGGCTCATGGCCGCGTACGTGCTGTTCGGGGTGGGGTTCGGCATGCTGAACGCGCCCATCACCAACACCGCCGTGTCCGGCATGCCGCGCGCCCAGGCCGGCGTGGCCGCGGCGGTGGCCTCCACCAGCCGCCAGATCGGCCAGTCACTCGGCGTCGCGGTCATCGGCTCGCTGGTCACCTCGGCGGTGGCCGGCCCGTTCGCCGCCGGGTTCCCGCAGGCCAGCCACATCGGCTGGTGGATCGTCGCCGGGTGCGGGCTGGCCATCCTGCTGCTCGGTATCCTGACCACGACCGGCTGGGCCCGCCGCAGCGCCACCCGTACCGCCGAACGGCTCGCCCACGCACCCGACAGAACGGCGGACGCCTCATGACCGACACCTCCGGCAGTTCCGGGCACGACGCCGTGGCCCGCGTCTGGGCGGCGATGTACGACCTCGTCCTGCGGCAGGAGGACCGCCGCAAGGAGGTGGCCGAGACGCTCGGCATGAGCTTCTTCCGGGTCAAGGCGCTGCGCCGCCTGCTGGCCGGGCCGATGAGCATGCGGGAGCTGACCGCCGAGCTGTCCACCGACAAGCCGTACACCACCCTGATGGTCGACGACCTGGAGCGGCGCGGTTACGTGACCCGCAGCGTCTCCCCCGACGACCGCCGCAGCAAGATCGTCACGCTGACCCCGGCGGGGACGGCCGCAGCCGAGGAGGCCGAGCGCATCCTGGCCCGTCCGCCGCGTTCCCTGCTGGCCCTGGACCCGGGCGACCTGGCCGCGCTCGACCGCATCATGGCCCTCCTGCTCACCCCGGAGGAGCCGGCCCGCGGGCGGTGAGGTCAGCCCTTGAACCAGGACAGCCGGGCGGCGCAGAGGGTCTGCTCGGCGCCGAACTCCTCGAAGGCGGCGACCGGCCGGAAGCCCAGGCGGGCGGCCAGTCTCAGCGATCGTCCGTGCGCCGTGCGGGTGACGATCACCACCGGCTGGTCGGGCAGCTCGGCCGCCGCGGCGCGCAGCGCGGCCGTCGCCGCCTCGTGGGCGAACCCGCTGCCCCACGCCGGGCGGCGCAGCACGTAGGACAGCTCCAGCTCCTCGCCGTCGCCGGTGACGTGCCCGGGGCGGTCGGCCGCGCGGCGGTCGAGCGCCAGCGTCCCGAGGAGCCGGTCGGTGACGAGGTCGGCGATGACGTAGCCGCCCGGCGCGGCCGTGGCGGCGGCGGTTCCGGCGGCGTCGAGGAAACGCTCGACGTCGTCCCGCGGGCGCGGGCCGCCCAGGTGCTCGCGCACCTCGGGGTCGGTCATCAGCTCGACGAGACCGTCCCGGTCACCGTCGTGGGCCTTGCGCAGCAGCAGGCGTTCGGCGCGGATCTCCGTGGCGGACAGCGTGGGCGACGGGCTCATGGGTCCTTGATCCTAGGGCAGCCCCGCCACTCAAGGCGGAGGCGTCGGCGACCAGACCCCGGCCGCGGTCCCGTCCCGGACGTGCCGGCGGTAGGCGACGACCTTGCCGTGGATGATGTCCAGGCTCGCCGTCAGGTCGGCGATCCGGTCGCGGACGGCCCGCTCGTGCTCCTCCAGCAGCGCGAGCCGCTCCGGCTCGTTGCCCGGCCCCGAGCGTACGAGGCAGGCGAACCTGCGCAGGGTGGCGATCGGCATGCCGGACTCCCGCAGCCGGTTGCACAGCAGCAGCCACTCCACGTCGGCCCGGTCGTAGGCCCGCTGCCCGCCCGCCGTACGCGGGATCGGGCGCAGGAACAGCTCCTCGCGCTCGAAGAAGCGCAGCGCGTGGACGCCGAGCCCGGTGGCCCGCGCGACGTCCCCGATGGACAGGCGGTCCGCGTCCCTGCTCATGGCACCTCGCCATAGTTTGACCTAGATTGCACTCTAGATTCTACGGTCGAGGGCATGGCACGTACTCAACAGAAGATCGGCTCGGGTTTCGGCGCGCACAGCACGGCCGACGACGTCCTGGCCGGCATCGACCTGTCCGGCCGGAACGTCCTGATCACCGGCGGCTACTCGGGCCTCGGCCTGGCGGCCACCCGCGCGCTGGTACGGGCGGGAGCGCACGTCGTCGTGCCCGCCCGCCGTCCCGGCGTGGCGAGGGACGCGCTGCGCGACCTCCCCCGCACGGAGGTGGCCGAGCTGGACCTGGCCGACCTCGGCAGCGTCCGCGCCTTCGGCGACCTGTTCCTGGCGACCGGCCGCACCCTTGACATCGTCATCGGCAACGCGGGCGTCATGGCCTATCCCCACCGGCCGGTCGGCCCCGGCTGGGAGGCGCATCTCGCCATCAACCACCTCGGCCACTTCGCCCTGGTCAACCGGCTGCGCCCGGCGCTCGCCGGGGCCCGGGTGGTGTCGGTCTCCTCCTCTGGGCACTTCCTGTCCGACATCCGCTGGGACGACCCGCACTTCCGCCACGGCCACGACCACTGGGCGGCCTACGGGCAGTCCAAGACGGCCAACGCCCTGTTCGCCGTCCATCTCGACGCCCTCGGCGCGGCCGACGGCCTGCGGGCCTTCGCCGTGCACCCGGGCAGCATCCTCACCCCGCTGCAGCGCCGCATCCCGCACGAGGAACAGGTCGCCCAGGGCTGGATCACGGCCGACGGACGCCGGGCCGACGGCTTCAAGACCCCGGAACAGGGCGCGGCGACCGCGGTGTGGGCGGCCACGTCACCCCTGCTGGACGCGCACGGCGGCGCCTACTGCCAGGACTGCGACCTGGCCGAGCCGGCGACGGGCGACGACATGCTGATCGGCGGCGTCAAACCCTGGGCCCTCGATCCGGAGTCCGCCGCCCGCCTGTGGAGACTCTCCGCCGACCTGACCGATGAATCCGCCTTCTCCTGACCGCCCTACGGGCGGCGGCCGGGCCTGAGCAGCAGCGCGACCGCCGCCGCGAGCACGGGGAGCGCGACGGTCGCCAGGACGATCGAGCTCCACGGCGTCTCGAACGGCACCCGCGGCACCGGGTCCCAGTCCACCGAGGTCGTGAAGGGCCAGGCCAGCAGCAGCCCGGCGACACATCCGGCGACGGCGCCCGGAACCGCGCCGCAGGCCGCCGCCGGGGCCGCCCGGCAGGCGGTGAGGCCGCGCGCGGCGGCGGGAGAGCCGCCGGCCCGGAGCAGGAGGCGGTCCGGACGGCGCGACCTGATCGTGGCCGCGAGCGCCCCGGCGAGAGCGGCCGGCACGGCCGCCCCCGGGAAGAGCAGCCAGCCGTACGAAGGCCGGAATCCCTCCTCCAGGTACGCCTGCCCGCTCTCGCCCAGCCGCTCCTGGACGCGGTCCCGGTCGGCCGCCGTGACCCGGTGCAGCGAGGGATCGACGATCAGCGCCTCCAGCTCCAGCTTGACGCCCATGCCAAGCAGCAGCTTCGCGGGCAGGAAGACCGCCTCGACGCCGCGGGCGGGCGGGGCGACGACGGTCGCGGGAATCGTCCTGGAGATTCTCGGTTCGCCCGGCGGGTCCTCGGGGGCGCTGTACTCGATCGTGACGGTGTCGTGCCGGCCCTGCTCGGACGTGACCGCCACGGCCCTGCCCTCGTCGTACGGGAACGACGGGTCCCCCGTGAGGTAGCGCAGCAGCGCCTGGTCGCCGATGTAGGCGCGGGAGGAGGACGTCGCGGAGTCGGCCGTCGACACGGTGAGGCCGAACGGGTGGACCGGCGTCAGGCCCTGGGCGACGTCCGTTCCGGGCAGCTCCTGCCGGACGGCGGCGATCCCGGGAGCCGGTCGTGCGGGATCGAGCCGCACGACGAGCGCCCCCGGCCGCGCCTGCGGGACGTACTCCCTGGACTGCGCGGTCCCGGCCGTCGCCATGATCGCCACCGCGACGGCGAAAGCCGTGGCGATCATGGTCGCGGCCACCGCGGGGGCCGTCCGCGCGCGCCGGTCGGCCAGGTGCCGGGCCGAGAGCCGCAGGGCCGCCGGAAGCCGGGCGCCGCCATCATGGTGAGCCCGGCCGCCGCCACCCACGCGCCGGCGACCAGATGGCCGGAGTGCATCCGGCCGTACCGCCCGCGCGGGGCGGTCTCGGCGGCGAAGATAGTCGCGCCGCAGGCCGGCATCACGAGCCCGCCTATCAGCACCAGGAAGAAGATCAGGGAGACGACGTCCGGCATGGAGGGAGCGTACGAGCGGAACGATCAACGCGACACCCTCGCGGGCCGGGAACGGCGACGGCCGGCCGCCGCGGGGTGCGCGGGGCCGGCCGGAGGGTTCGAAGGTCAGCCGTGGGAGTCGGTGGTCGCGGCGCGCTTGATGCTCAGCTCGTCGCCGCCGATGGAGCAGGAGGGGCCGTTCGGGCCGCCGAAGCGGACGGAGTCGAAGAAGTCGCGGAAGGTGATGTAGAAGTTGCCCTTGCCGCGCGGGCCGGTGACGGCCGAGCAGCCGCCGTAGTCGGCCTCGGAGTAGAGATGGATGAGCGTGTCGGTGCGGTTCCAGTCGGACTTGGCGCGGTCGCCCATGCCCAGGGCCGCCAGGTTGGCCGTGCTCGCCTGGAGCTGGACGATGTCGCCGGTGCCGTCGAGACCGGAGAACAGGCAGTAGTTGCCCTCCTGGCAGCGGTCGTATCCCGTCGCCGCCTGGGCGGGGGACGCCACTGCGGCCAGCGCGGCCACGGCGATCGGTAACGCCAGAACGTGAAACTTCTTGCCCACCATGCCTCCATGGACGAAACTTTCCTTCGGTCCGAACATACATAGTGAGATCAACTTGCGCTAGACCGTCAGGGTGGACGTTCTTCAGCGGATAATCCGCTACGGGATGAGTTGATAGCCTCGATGACATGACTTCGATGGCGCCCTCCCGCACCGAGCACGACCTGTCGTTCCTGCTCGACCACACCAGTCACGTGCTGCGCACCCGGATGGCGGCGGCCCTGGCCGAGCTGGGGCTGACCGCACGCATGCACTGCGTGCTCGTGCACGCGCTGGAGGAGGAGCGCACGCAGATCCAGCTCGCCGAGATCGGCGACATGGACAAGACCACGATGGTGGTCACCGTCGACGCCCTGGAGAAGGCCGGGCTGGCCGAGCGGCGGCCGTCGAGCACCGACCGGCGGGCCCGGATCATCGCCGTGACCGAGAAGGGCGCCGAGGTGGCGCGGCGCAGCCAGGAGATCGTGGACGGCGTGCACACCGCGGCCCTCGGCTCGATCCCGGACGACGAGCGGGAGGTGCTGGTACGCGCCCTGAACCGGCTGGCCACCGGCCACCTGGAGACCCCGGCCGAGGCACCCCAGCCGGTCCGGCGGGCCAGGGAACGCGGCTAAGTAGTTCCGTGACATATCGTCTGTAACGGAACTATCTGCTACGGTCTCTCCTGTTGCACCCCTTGAAACAGGAGACGACCATGTCCCTCACCTCCCGGCGCACCGCCCTGGCCGTGTTGTCGACGTCCGCCTTGATGACCATCCTCGACGGCAGCATCGTCACCGTGGCCATGCCCGCCATCCAGCGCGACCTGGGGTTCTCCCCCGCCGGGCTGAGCTGGGTGGTCAACGCGTACCTGCTCGCGTTCGGCGGGCTGCTGCTGCTGGCCGGACGGCTCGGCGACCTCGTGGGCCGCCGGACGATGTTCCTGGCCGGGAACGCGGTGTTCACCGGCGCGTCCCTGCTGGCCGGCCTGGCGAACAGCGAGGGCCTGCTCATCGCCGCCCGGTTCCTGCAGGGCGTCGGCAGCGCGATGGCCTCGGCCGTCGTGCTCGGCATCCTGGTGACCTTGTTCACCGAGCCGCGCGAGCGGGGGCGGGCGATCGCGGTCTTCAGCTTCACCGGCGCGGCCGGCGCGTCGATCGGGCAGGTGCTCGGCGGCGTGCTCACCGACGCGCTGAGCTGGCACTGGATCTTCTTCATCAACCTGCCGATCGGGCTGGCGACGATCGTGCTGGCGCTGCCCGCGCTGCCCGCCGACCGGGGCCTCGGCCTCGCGCGGGGCGCCGACGTGACCGGCGCGCTGCTGGTCACCTCGGGCCTGATGCTGGGCATCTACACCGTGGTCAAGGTCGAGGAGCACGGCTGGCTCGCCGTGCACACCCTGGCGTTCGGCGCGGTGTCGCTGGCCCTGCTCGCCGGCTTCTTCCTGCGCCAGGCCACCGCGCGCACGCCGCTGATGCCGCTGCGGGTGCTGCGTTCCCGCAACGTGGCCGGGGCGAACGTCGTGCAGATGCTGGCGCTGTCGGCGATGTTCGCCTTCCAGATCATCGTCGCGCTCTACATGCAGAAGGTGCTCGGGTACGGCGCCCTCGCCACCGGGCTGGCGATGCTCCCGGCGGCCGTGGCGATCGGCGGCGTGTCGCTGTTCGTGTCGGCGCGGCTGAGCGCCCGCTTCGGCGCGCCGGCCGTGCTGCTGGCCGGGCTGGTGCTGCTGCTGGCCGCGATGGCCTGGCTCACGCGGGTGCCGGTGGACGCCGACTACGTCACCGACCTGCTGCCGGTCATGGTGCTGATCGCGGGTGGCGGGCTGGCGCTGCCGGCGCTGACCACGCTCGGCATGTCGGCCGCCCGCGCTGACGACGCCGGCCTCGCCTCGGGGGTGTTCAACACCACCCAGCAGATCGGCATGGCGCTGGGCGTGGCCGTCCTGACCACGCTGGCGGCCTCCCGTACGCAGGAGCTGCGCGCCGGCGGGGCGGCCGAGGCGGCGGCGCTGACCGGCGGCTACCACCTGGCCTTCGCCACCTCGGCCGGGCTGCTGGCGGCGGCCGTCGTGGTCGCCCTGGCCGTCCTGCGCCGCCCCCGGGCCGCCGCGACCGCCGACGCGTCGCGGATCGACCAGCCCGCCGCCCTCTGAATCCCCTTCTTCTCACCGCGAAACGGAGCCGATCATCATGACCGAGCCCTCTTACGGCCCCGGACAGGGCCCCGGCGCCCGCCCCCTCACCGAGGACGAACTCCTGCGGATCCTCGCCCGCCAGCCCTTCGGCGTGCTGGCGACGCTCAAGCGCGACGGCCGCCCGCACCTGGCCTCGATGGCCCTGCGCTGGGACGCCGCCGGACGCGTCCTGCGCATCTCCTCCGCCGAGGGCCGCATCAAGGTGCGCCACCTGCTCGCCGACCCGCG
This sequence comes from Nonomuraea sp. NPDC001684, assembly GCF_053596515.1. Classification (NCBI taxonomy): domain Bacteria; kingdom Bacillati; phylum Actinomycetota; class Actinomycetes; order Streptosporangiales; family Streptosporangiaceae; genus Nonomuraea; species Nonomuraea sp. NPDC001684. Next base: position 1,026 of record NZ_JBSFGJ010000238.1, on the reverse strand, counting down.
GGCGACGGTGCACCTGCAAGGCGACGACGTCCTGTCGTACGCCGTCGCCGAAGGACGGGCGGAGGTCTCCGAGCCGTCGCTCACCCCGGGCGACGCCACCGGACGCGAGCTGCTGGAGATGGCCGGCGGCTTCCCCGACCCGGCGGACGAGGCCGCCTTCCTGGCGGAGATGGCCAGGGGACGCCGCCTGGTCATCAGGATCCGGGTGGACCACCTGTACGGCATCGCCCTCGACGCCGCCTGACCGGCGCCCCCGGTCAGGCGGCGACCGCACGAGCGGGCGCCGGACCCCGGTTGCCGCGAGCCGGACGGGCGGCCCCCGGCCCCCGGTTGTCGGGTGTCGGACGGGTCGGCACCGGCCCGGGCCCCGGTTGCCGGGAGCCGGAGGTGCGGGCGAGGATGGCGCGATCGTCAAGGGGAGGTCGTCTTATGCGGGTCCCGGGCCGTCCGCTCGTGGTGTTGCTGGTGGGGGCGCTGGCCGCGTGTTCCGCGGCGGGGCCCGCCACCGCTCCCGGTCCCGTCCCCGCGCCGGACACGAGCCCGGGCCCGACGGCCTCGCCGACCCACGCCTCACCCCTGCCGACCCACACCCCGACCGTGCCGCCCCACGTCCCGACCGTGCAGGCCGCGACCCGGCCGCCGGTCGTGCGGCCGGCGCGCAGCGGCTGCGACGGGGCGAGCGCCCGCGACTTCGACGGCGATGGACGCGACGACGTCGCCCTCGGCTATCTCGGCGCCACCGGCCGGGTGCACGTCCTGTCGGCGGGCAAGGTCATCCACCTCCCCACCCCGCCGGGCAACCGGATGAAGGGCTTCGGCTGGTCGGTGACCATGGCCCACGTCAACGACGACCGCTGCGCGGACCTCGTCGTCGGCACCCGCACCCTCACCGTGGCCGGCCTGAAGGGGGCGGGCGGGGTCTACGTCCTGCACGGCGGCCACCCCCAACCGACCCGCCTCCCGCCCCAGAGCCGCGCGACCGGCCACCGACCAGCCTGCCTCCTGACCGAGAGCCGCACCACCGGC
>NZ_JBSFGJ010000237.1:0-14787 GCF_053596515.1 Nonomuraea sp. NPDC001684 | reverse complement strand
GCCGAGAAGACCGCCCGCCCGGACGCGACCAGGCCGGGCACGGCCAGGCCCACGGCCGCCGGGCGCAGCAGGGCGCCGGCGACGGTCCGCGGCGCGCTCAGGTCGGCGACGAAGGCGGAGATCGCCGCGATCACGCGTTCCGGCCCCTCGGTGCGGGGGGTGGGGCGGCGTTCCCGGTAGAGGATGCCGCCGTCCTGGGCGATCAATCCGCCCTTGAGGGTCGTTCCCCCCACATCAACTGCCACAACGCACTTCATCCACCCATGTTCTCCCAGCAGCGCCGCCATCGGCCCGGTCGTGGCCCAGGACGAGCCGACCGCCCGCGACCTGCCGGGCGACCGGTCGCGGCAGTTCCCGCCGTTCATGCCGGGCCCTGGGTTGACCGGGCGTCAGGGCTCTCGTAGGTTGAAGCCTCCAGAATATCGTTCTGTCAAAGGGCGGCCATGACCTCCACCCACATCGACGTCAGCGCCATCGACCTCGACGACCTCGGCGCGTGGATGGACGCCGAGGGGCTGCCGGGCGGGGCGATCACGGACGTCGCGCCGATCCCCGGCGGCACCCAGAACGTCATGGTCCGCCTCGAACGCGGCGGCCGGCCGTACGTGCTGCGCAGGCCGCCCCTGCACGCCCGGGCGAGGAGCAACGAGGTGCTGCGGCGCGAGGCGCGGCTGCTGGCGGCGCTGAGCGGCACGGCGGTGCCGGCGCCCCGGCTGGTGGCCGCGCAGACCGCCCGGGAGCCGGTGTTCTACCTGATGGAGCCGGTGGCCGGGTTCAACCCCTCGACCGGGCTGCCCGAGCCGCACGCCTCCGACGCCGCGATCCGGCACCGGATGGGCCTGGAGGCCGCCGCCGCGCTGGCCGAGCTGGGACGGGTCGATCCGGCGGTGCTGCCCGGGTTCGGCCGTCCCGAGGGCTTCCTCGACCGGCAGGTGCCGCGCTGGCTGAAGGAGCTCGACTCCTACGGCGAGCTCGACGGCTACCCCGGCCCCGACATCCCCGGCCTCGACGCCACCGCCGACTGGCTGACCCGCCACCGGCCCGCCGCGTTCGTCCCGGGGATCATGCACGGCGACTACCACTTCGCCAACCTGATGTTCGCCCTCGACGGACCCCGGGTGGCGGCGATCGTCGACTGGGAGATGTGCACGATCGGCGACCCGCTGCTCGACCTGGGCTGGCTGCTGGCCACCTGGCCGGTGAACAACGGGCACGTGCCGGGGTTGCCGTCGGAGCGGGAGCTGGTCGCGTACTACGCGGCGCTGTCGGAGCGCGACCTGTCGGCGATCGACTGGTACGCGGTGCTGGCCTGCTTCAAGCTCGGCATCGTGCTGGAGGGCACGCACGCGCGGGCGTTCGCCGGCAAGGCGCCCCGGGACATCGGCGACGTGCTGCACGCGACCACCCTCGGTCTGTTCGGCCGCGCCCACGACATCATGGAAGGCTTGTTGCGCTGAACCCGATGCGGGAAAAGGATCACGCCGGACGCCCAGATGCGTACAATTGCGCGCAATTGCATCTGGCATTCGGGGAAAGGATCGTCATGCGCATGCGGTTCCTCGGCTCCACCTCGGAGGCGGGCGCCTGCCCCACCCTGTACGAGACCGATCGCGGCACCATCGTCGTCCAGGGACTTCACGTCACCGACCCCGAGGCGCTCGCGGACCTCCGCGACGTGCTCGACGGCGAGGCCGCCGTCGAGGTGCCCCGCGAGCTCATCACCGAGATCGCCCGCCGGGTCCTGCTCGACGGGTCAGCCGGCGCCCGGCCCACCAGCGACGGGACACCGTCGGCAACCGCTTGATCACGATTGCGCGGCTGGGCCTGGCATGATCGGTGCCCGCGGAGCTAGCCTCTTGCCGCGTGACGTCCTATCAGCAGGCGCGCATCGACCTCGGCGGCCAGCTTCGCCAGTTGCGCGAAGCCGCCCACCTGTCGGGCAAAGACCTGGCCGAGCGGCTGCGCTGGCAGCCGTCCAAGGTCTCCCGCCTGGAGAACGCCAGGCAGACGGCGACCGAGGACGACGTGGTCGTGTGGGCGCAGGCCGTGGGAGCCGCGCCCGACACGACCGACGAGCTCATCAGGCAGGCCATCGCGCTGCTGGAGCGGCACGACGACTGGAAGCAGCGGCACCGCAGCGGCCTGGCCGCCATCCAGGAGGACATCCGCGACCTGGAGGCGCGCACGAAGCTGTTCCGCGTCTTCGAGCCCGGTATCGTCGTCGGCCTGCTGCAGACCTCCGAGTACGCCCGGCACGTGTTCCGCAAGGTCAAGCGCCTCTACAGCGCGGCCGACCAGATCGACGCGGCCGTCCGCGTGCGCATGCAGCGCCAGGAGATCCTCTACGACCGCACGCGCACGTTCCGGTTCGTGGTGCCGGAGTCGGCGCTGCGCAGCGCGCTGGCCCCGGCCGACGTCATGCGCGGCCAGCTCGACCGGCTGCTGGCCGTCAGCACGCTGCCCAACGTGGAGTTCGGGGTGATCCCCTTCGGCACCGAGCTGCCGTCCGCGCCGATCAACGGGTTCTGGATCTACAACGAGGCCATGGTGGGCGTCGCCACGATGACCAAGGACCTCGTGCTGCGCGACCCCGACGACATCGCCTTCTACGTGCGGGCCTTCGACGACTACGCCAAGGTGGCGGAGTTCGGCGAGCCCGGGCGAGAAGTCATCATCCGTATTCTTCGCGAATACCTGCAACAAACCCCACATTAACCTCAGCAATTGCTTGCCACCCGCAGCAAGATCGTGCAATTCTGTCGCGAGACGTTGCGGAGGTGACGCATGATGCTTGATACCGCGCTCTGCCTTGAGCGGTTCGCGTGGCACGCGGGCCGTCACGCCGATCTTTCGGTGCAGAATGTCGCGCTGGCCAGCGACCCGGCGTACGTGTCGGTGCGCAACCGGTTCTCCGCCACCCTGGCCGAGACGGTGACCTGCTCCGACGACGGCGCGTACATCACGTCGTGGGGCTACCGCCTCGGCACCGCCGAGGACGTCGAGTCGGCGGCGGCCCGCCTGGCCTTCCTGCTGGCCGCGCTGCCCGCCTGAGTCGGGCCGGACTCAGCCGAACCGCTCCACCGCGATGCCGGCCTCGCCGGCGGCGGCCGTGCGCGCGTGGGCCAGCAGCCGCGCCCGGTCGAGCACGTTGGGATGCAGGGTGTAGCGGATGATCAGCCCGTCGAGCATGGCGTCGATGCGCTCGGCCGCGCCCGCCGGATCGGCGCAGGCGAACTCCCCCGCCTCGGTGCCGGCCGACAACACCTGCGCCAGCGCGTCGAGCCAGGCCGTCTCCAGCTCCAGCATGATCGCGTTGACCGCCGGCTCGCGCAGCGCGGTGTTCCAGGCGTCGATCCAGAGCAGCCAGCTCTGGTCGGAGCGCGACTCGGGGATGTAGTAGCGCAGCACCCGGTCGAGGCGCTCCACCGCCGTGCCGGGGCCGTCGGCCAGCTCCTTGAGCCGGGCGCTCTCGATGTCGAGCGTGGCCCGCAGCATGGCGGTGATCAGCTCGTCCTTGGTCGCGAAGTGGTAGTGGATCAGGCCGCCGCTGACGTTGATGGACTTGGCGATGTCGGCGATGCGCGTGTTGGCCAGGCCGCGTTCGAGCACCACTTTGCGGGTGGCCTCGAGAAGCTCTGCTCTGCGCTGGTCGGCCTGATCGGCCCGGGTCGTACTCGCCACCCGATCAGCCTACAGCGGCCGCGGGAACGGGCCCCGCGGCCGCCGTCGCTTCCTCAGTGGGCGCAGTCGTACAGGCCGGTGTGGCCGTCCACGGCCGCGCAGTCGGCGGTGACCCAGGTGGTCACCGCGGTGTCGCCGCCGCCGGGGCCGCCCCGGCCGCCGGGCAGCACGTACCTGAGCCGTCCCGACGAGACGAGCTCCCGCAGGCGGGGGACGGTCATGGCGGGGTCGGAGCCGGTGAAACCGCCCATGGCGATCACCGGGCGGCCGGTGGACAGGATGATCGAGGAAGCCTGCCGGGCGCTGCCCACGGCCACCAGCCACGTCGCCCGGCCCTGGTTGGCGACCAGGTACTGCACCGTCGAGCCGGCCACGCCGCCGCCCATGGAACCGCGTTCCCGGGCGTCCGGCTCTCCCTGAGGCGGCTCGCCGCCCTGGAGGGCGTCCGTCCGGGCGCCGGGGAGCTCGCCGCCCGGCGGCGGACCGCCGAAGCCGCCGGGGCCGCCCGTGCGGCCCGTGGACGGGCCCGCCGTGGGATTGGTCCCGTTCACCCGCGCCCCCAGCGGTGAGACGGCGTAGGCCGCCGGACCGGCGAGCCCCGCGACCAGAGCGGCCGCCAGCGCCACGACGGTCACCCGGCCCGCCATCCGCCCCCTGCCCGCCACGAGCCCTGTCGCGGCCCCTGTCGCGGACGCCGGCACGAGCCCTGTCACGAACACTGTCACGAGCGCCACCACGGCCACTGTGGTCGCCCCGAGCACGACCCAGGCCAGCCACGGCAGCCACTCCGGCGTGCGGCGCAGCACCACGAACGCCCACCCGCCGGTCACCGCGACCGCCGCGGGCAGCGCCCACGCCCAGCCCCGCGACCCGCGGTACGCCTGCCACATCACGGTCGCCCCCATGCCGGTCAGCGCGGCCACGGCAGGCGCCATCGCGGTCGTGTAGTAGGGATGGAACGTTCCATGGGAGAAGCTGAACACGGCGTGGTGCACGACCAGCCAGCCGCCCCACAGCAGCCAGGCGGCCCCGTCGAAGACGGTCCCGCGCGCCCGCAGCAGCACGGCGAAGGCCAGCGCCACCGCGCAGAACGGCAGCAGCCAGGAGATCTGCCCGGCCATGACCTCGTTGAACAGCCGCCCGGCCCCGGCCTGCCCGCCGAAGTTCGCGCCGCCGGACCCGCCGCCGGCCCGGTCCTGGCCGAAGATCCGGCCGAGCCCGTTGTAGCCGATCACCAGGTCCCGGACCGTGTTGCCGGTCGAGCCGCCCACGTAGGGCCGCGAGGCGGCGGGCCAGAGGTCGACGACCACCATCCACCAGGCGCTGGACGCGACCAGCACGACCCCGGCGGCCAGCAGGTGCCCCACCCGCCGGGCCAGGCCGTGACGGGCGCACACCAGGTACGCCGTCCCGAACGCGGGCACCACCAGGTACGCCTGCAACATCTTGGCGTTGAACCCGAGCCCCACGAACAGCGCGGCGAGGAGCAGCGGCCGCAGCCGGGCCGTGCGCAGCGACTCCAGGCAGAACCAGGCCGCCGGCACCAGCAGCAGCACGAGCACGGTGTCGGGGTTGTTGTCCCGGTTGATGGCCACCGTGATCGGGGTGAGCGTCATGACCACGGCCGCGACCAGGGCCGCGACGTGCCCCTGACGGGTGCGCCCGAAGGACCGGCGGACCGCCGAGTACACCGTCCCGACGGCCGCCACTCCGGCGAGGACCTGCGGCATCAGCATGCTGTACGTGCTGTAGCCGAAGATCCGCGCCGACAGCCCCATGACCCACAGCGCGAGCGGCGGCTTGTCCACGGTGATGAAGGACCCGGCGTCGATCGCGCCGAAGAAGAACGCCTTCCAGCTCCGCGTGCCCGACAGGACGGCGGCGGCGTAGTACTCGTTGGCGTTCCCGCTGAGCGCCCAGGCGTACAGGACGAAGGCGGCGGCCAGCACCGTCCACATCGCGGGCCGCGACCAGCGCGGGTCGCCCGCGGCGCCGGTCAGCGCGCGCACGCGGGCGGGCGCGGCGACGGCGGTCATCGCCCGCTCCTGCGCCGGGGGTTGAACACCCACACGCGCAGCAGCAGGAACCGGACGAGGGTGGCCGCCGCGTTGGCCGCGATGACCGCCACCAGCTCCACCCCGTGCGAGACCCCGCCCGGCAGCAGCGCGAGGCTCCCCGACGTCAGCGCCAGCCCCACCAGGAACGCGATCAGGCCTTCGAACTGGTCGCGCAGCGCCCCGCCCGAGCCCTTGACGCCGAACGTGAAGCGGCGGTTGGCCGCCGTGTTGGCCACGGCCGTGACGAGCAGCGCGACCGCGTTGGCGAGCTGCGCCGGGACGACCTGCCGCGACATCGAGAACAGCGCCAGGTAGGCCAGCGTGCTGACCACGCCCACGATCGCGAACCTGGGCAGCTGCCTGGCCATCCCCTTCGGCAGCTCGGCCCGCCGCACCCGGGCGGGCATCGGCAGGCGCGCCGCGCCCGACAGGGTCCTGCGGGCCACCCTGGCCAGCCCGCGCAGGTCGTCCAGGGCGGTCCGCAGGAGGTCCACGCGGCTGTCGGGGTCGTCCACCCAGTCGACGGGGACCTCGTGGATGCGCAGGCCGTGCCGCTCGGCAAGCAGCAGCAGCTCGGTGTCGAAGAACCACTGCTCGTCCTCGACGGCGGGCAGCAGCGCCTGCGCGATCTCCGTGCGCACGGCCTTGAACCCGCACTGCGCGTCGGAGAACCCGGCGCCCATCACCGAGCGCAGCAGCAGGTTGTACGAGCGGGAGATGAACTCCCGCTTGGGCCCGCGCTCCACCCGCGAGGCTCTGGCCAAGCGGGTGCCGATGGCCAGGTCGCTGTGGCCCGACAGCAGGGGGGCGACCAGCGGGAGGAAGGCGTCCAGGTCGGTGGACAGGTCGACGTCCATGTAGCTGACGACGTCGGCCTCGCTGGTGGACCAGACCTGGCGCAGGGCCCGGCCGCGGCCCTTCTCGTCGAGGTGCACGGCCCGTACCTGCGGCAGCTCACGGGCCAGCTCGGTGGCCAGCCGCCAGGTGTCGTCGGTGCTGGCGTTGTCGGCGATGGTGATGCGGAAGCCGTACGGGAACGTGGTGGCGAGGTAGGCGTGCAGCCGGGCTACGCTCTCCCGCAGCGCCCGCTGCTCGTTGTGGACCGGGACGACCACCTCTACCAGGCGCGTCCTTACCGCTGTTGTCTCCATGCAGCCAGCTCACGATTCGGGTCTTTGAGAGGACTTATCCGATTGTGAGTGACGAGTGAGAGTTCCAGGAAGATCGATCGTCGCGATCGCGCCGCCGCCGGGCGCGTTGGACAGCCGTACCTTGCCGCCGGTCTCGGACACGGCCTGCGCCACGATCGCCAGGCCCAGCCCGGAGCCGGGCAGGCCGCGGGCCGAGGGCGAGCGCCAGAAGCGCTCGAAGACGTGCGGCAGCTCCTCCTCGGGGATGCCGGGGCCGTGGTCGCGGACCGTCAGCCGGCCGTCCTTGAGCGAGACCTCGACCTGGCCCTCGGGGCTGAACTTGCGGGCGTTGTCGATGAGGTTGAGCACGGCGCGTTCGAGCGAGGCGGGGCTGCCGACGACGTACCAGGGGTGCAGGTCGGTGCGCACGTCGGCGCCGCGCAGCCGGGCGCGTGCGGCGGCGGCCGTGACGACGTCGTGCAGGGCCAGCTCGACGTGCGGCTCGTGGTCGGTGTCGCCCCTGGCGAGCTGGAGCAGGTCGCCGACCAGCGTGGACAGCTCCGCGAACTGCGCCTTGACGTTGACCAGCAGGCGTTCCTTGGCGCCCGGGTCGAGCTGCCTGCCGGTCTGCTCGCTGCGCAGCAGCAGGTCGATGTTGGTGCGCAGGGTGGTGAGCGGGGTGCGCAGCTCGTGACCGGCGTCGGCGACGAGCTGCTGCTGGCGTTCGCGGGAACCGGCCAGGGCGGCGGTCATGGCGTTGAAGGAGGAGCTGAGCCGGGCGATCTCGTCGTTGCCCTGGACGGGGATGCGGGTGTTGAGGTCCTCGGTCTCGGCGATGTGCTCGGCCGCCTTGGTCAGCCGGCCCACGGGACGCAGGGCCGTACGGGAGATGGCCCGTCCCGCCAGTGCGGCGCCGATCACGCCCACGGCCGCGATGGCGGCGAGCGCGAGCGCGGTGTTCCGCAGGGTGATCTTGATGTGATAGAGCGGCCTGGCCTCCAGGACGGCCACGCCGGGCGCGAAGTTGACGGCCACGACGCGGACCTCGCTGCCGTCCCGCGTCACGCCGTAGCGGTAGACCGGCTCACCGCCGCCGGATGTCGCCCTCTTGTCCTCCTCCGCCGGCACGATCGGCGAGCCGAGCGAGCAGGTCCTGCCGTCGGCGAACAGCAGCGTGGCCATGTCGTGGTAGTCGGAGGCGCCCTCCGGTGTGCAGTTCTTCTGGAGGAACCGCTTGTCCCCCTCGCCCTCCGGCTCCAGGATGGTCTGGTCGAGCTGCCTGATGACCTGGTTCTGCACGATGAACCAGGACAGCCCGGCGCACACCGCGATCGCGATCGCGACGGCGGCCGCGACCAGCAGCGTCAGCCGCGTGCGCAGGCTGTTGCGGATCACGGTGTGGCCCGCAGGACGTACCCCACCCCGCGGACCGTGTGGATCACCCGGGGCTCTCCCCCGGCCTCGGTCTTGCGGCGCAGGTACATGACGTACACGTCGAGGGAGTTGGAGGTCGGCTCGAAGTCGAAGCCCCACACCTCGTTGAGGATCTGGTCGCGGGTCAGGACCTGACGGGGGTGGGCCAGGAACAGCTCCATCAGCAGGTACTCGGTCCTGGTCAGGTCGAGCGCGCGGGCGCCGCGGGTGACCTCCCTGGTCGCCGGGTCCATGCGCAGGTCGCCGTAGGACAGCGTGCCGCCGTCGGCCGAGCCCGCGTTGAGCGCGCCGCGGCGCAGCAGCGCGCGCACCCGGGCCAGCAGCTCGTCCAGCTCGAACGGCTTGACCAGGTAGTCGTCGGCCCCCGCGTCGAGCCCGGACACCCGGTCGCCGACGGCGTCGCGGGCGGTGAGCATGAGCACGGGGATGTGGTTGCCCTGGGCCCGCAGCCGCCGGCAGGCGGTGAGCCCGTCGAGCCGCGGCATCATCACATCGAGCAGCACCGCGTCGTACGGCTCGCCGGCCAGCGCCTCCAGCGCCGCCTGGCCGTCGTTGGCGGTGCCGACCCGGTAGCCCTCGAACTCCAGGCTCGACTGCAGCGCCTCGCGCAACGCGGGCTCGTCGTCCACCACCAGCAACCGTGCGGGCTCACTCATGTGTCACAAGATATGAGCCCACTATGAGAGCACGATGAACGGGATCATCGGTGTGCCCTGAGAAATCGCCGCCGGGGAACGGCGGTCCTTCCGGCCCGGTTCAGGGCCGCAGCAGCGCCATGGCCGCGTTGTGGCCGCCGATCCCGCTCACGCCGCCGCCCCTGCGGGCGGCGGCGCCGCACAGCAGGATGCGTTCGTGCCCGGTCTCGACGCCCCATCCCCTCTCCTCCGCGTACGGCCAGCTCAGGTCGGCGTGGAAGATGTGGCCGCCCGGCAGTCCCGCGTCCCTCTCCAGGTCGACGGGGGTTTTGACCTCGACGCACGGGGCGCCGTCGGGGGCGCGGAGCAGGCAGTCCTCGATGGGCTCGGCGAGCACCGCGTTCATGGAGGCGAACGTGGCCCGCAACGCATCCTCACGCGCTTTTTCTGGATTTTCCCGGAAAAGTCGGGCGGGCATGTGGAGGCCGAACAGGGTCATCGTCTCGGCCTTCCCCCGCAGTTCCGGCCCCAGAATGGACGGGTCCGTCAAGGAATGGCAGTAGACCTCCGCGGGCGGCGATTCCGGGATCTCCCCTCGCGCCGCCTGCTCGTACGCCTTCGCGAGCTGGTCGCGCCCCTCGTTGATGTGGAACGTGCCGCTGAAGGCGGCCCGGGGGTCGGCCGAGGGGTCCTTCAGCCGGGGCAGCCGGGCCAGCACCATGTTGATTTTGAGCTGCGCGCCCTCCGGCACGGTCGCGGGCCCGCCGAGCACCCGGTCCAGCACCGCCGGGGGCAGGTTGACCAGCACGTGGCGGCCGTCCACGGTGTGCTCGCCGTCCTCGGCGACGTACGCGACCTCGCCCGACGGCGAGATGCCGACGATCTCCGCGCCGGTCCTGATCTCCGCCCCGGCCCGCCTGGCCGCCCGCTCCAGCGCGCCGGAGACCGCGCCCATGCCGCCCACCGGGACGTTCCACTCGCCGGTGCCGTCGCCGATCACGTGGTAGAGGAAGCACCTGTTGGCCAGCAGGTCGGCGGACGGGTCGGCGAACGTGCCGATCAGCGCGTCGGTGAGCACGACGCCGCGCACGGTGTCGTCGGCGAACCGCTCGTCCACGGTCTGGCCGACGGGCCGGGCGAACAGGTCGCGCCAGGCCTCCGGGCCGACCAGGCGTTCGATCTCGGCGGGCGTGCGCAGGGGTTCGAGCAGCGTGGGGGCCAGGACGCGGGCCACGTCCGCCGTCATGGCGTAGAAGTCGCGCCAGGCGCGGTGGTCGTGCTCGCCGCCGGTGACGGCGCGGAAGGAGGCGGCGGTGCGGGCCTCGTCCTCGTTGTCGACGAGCAGGCCGGTGTCGCCCTTGGGGGTGTAGGAGGCGTACCGGCGGCGGCGCAGGTCGAGGTCGAGGCCGAGGTCGCGGACGATCCGGGTGGGCAGCAGGCTCACCAGGTAGGAGTAGCGGGACAGGCGGACGTCCACGCCCGGGAAGGCCCGCGTGGAGATCGCCAGGCCGCCGACGTGCCCGAGGCGCTCCAGCACCAGGACCCGGCGACCGGCTCCGGCGAGGTAGGCGGCCGCGACCAGCCCGTTGTGCCCGCCACCTGCCACGACGACGTCATACGCACCCATCCCCGCACCTTATGACCAGACCTGTGCCCTTAGTCAACGGTTCGTGCGGAGATGGTGCGGCCACTCGCGGGTGGGCCCGGCCGGGGTCCCCTCCCGGCCGGGCCCGGATCCGTCAGCCCGTCCTGTTCACCCAGACGCGCTTGACCGGCCACGGCGTGAGCCGTACCGAGGAGACCCCGCCGACGGCCGTCCAGCCGCCGGTGAGGACGATCGGCCCGGCGTACGGGTGCGACTGCTCCACCCCGACGGCGTGCTGGCCGGTGCCGGAGGTGCAGCTGCTGTAGGCGTAGCCGCCGCTGACCCAGGCGGTGCAGTCGGCAGGCGCGGCCAGGGCGGGCGACGGCGCCAGGCCCGCCGCGGCGAGGCACATCACCGCCGATCCGGCCAGGGCGACGAGGGGACGACGAAGGCTCATGCGGAGTCTCCTGAGTTTCGGGGGGTGAACGCGCTTACTTTTAGGAAACTTTCCTAAGGGAAAGCTAGATCGCGTTCCAGGCGGCGTCAACGGCCACCTTCGGGAACGTGCTCACGGACGGCTGGCGATGGCCAGGAGCGTGGCGGCCGGGGCGGTGAGCGAGCGCCCGCGCCGCCACACCGCGCGCAGGTTCCGGACCAGGTTGAGCCCGGCGAGGGGCACCTCGACCAGGCGGCCGGTCGCGATGTCCGCCTCGACCGCGTAACCGCTGAGCACCGCGGGCGCGGCCCCGGCCTGCGCCGCCCCCTTGACCGCCGAGTTCGACCCGAGCTCCAGGCGAGGGCTGGCCCGGTGGAGGCTCTTGAACGCCACGTCCAGCGTCTCCCGGGTACCCGAGCCTGGCTCACGTACCACCAGCGGCGTGGCGGCCAGCTCGGCCCCGCGCAGGGCCGTACGGCGGCGCGCCCAGGGATGGCCGGGGGCCACCACGACGACCAGCCGGTCGGTGCCCACCACCCGGCTGTCCAGCCCCTCCGGCACGGTCGGCCCCTCGACGAAGCCGAGCTCCACCTCCTCGCCCAGCACCCTGGCCGCGACGTCGGCGGAGTTGACCACGTCCAGTCCCACCTGGACCTCGGGCTCGCGGTTCTGCAGCTCGCCGAGCCAGCGCGGCACCAGGTACTCGGCCACCGTCATGCTGGCGGCCACCCGCAGGTGGGCCGCCTCGCTGTGCCGCACCGCCTCCACGGCCCGCATCAGCTCCTCGGCCGCGGCCAGCACCTGGGCCGCCCACCCGGCCACCATCCGGCCCTCGGCGGTGAGCGTGGACCCGCGCGGCGTGCGCTCCAGCAGCGGGACGCCGAGGCGGCGCTCCAGCATGGCCACCCGCTTGCTGGCCGACGGCTGGGCCATGCCCGCCGCCTTGGCCGCCTGGCCCAGGCTGCCCAGCTCGCCCACGTCGACCAGCAGCTTCAGCGAGTCGAGATCCGGCAGCGCACTCATAGCCACAGGCTATGGCCTCCCAGTCAACGCGTGTCTACCGGCCGGTACGCGGGGCCCGAAGACTGGGATCATGCCTCTCCCCGACCAGCGGATCCCCCCGCTCACCGCGCCCCGGCCGACCCCCGACCCCCGAGGCGGCGCGGCGCCGGCCGTCCCCGCGGCGTCGGTGTGGCCGGGCATCGGGCTGGCGGCCGCCGCCGTGGTGGTGGCCGTGGTGGCGAACCGGTTCGCCCCGGCGTTCAGCCCGGCGGTGATCGCGGTGCTGTCCGGGGCGGTCCTGGCCAACCTCGCGGCCTGGGCGGCGACGTCCGCGCGGTGGGGCGGGGCGGGGGCCGTCTGGGAGCGGTTCAGGCCGGGGCTGGCGTTCGTGGCCCGGCGGGTGCTGCGGGTGGCGATCGCGCTGCTCGGGCTCCAGATCGCGCTGCCGCAGGTGCTCGCGCTCGGCTGGCAGACGCTGGTGATCGTGGTGACCGCGACCGGCGTGACGTTCACGGTGACGCCGCTGATCGGCCGCCGCCTGGGCCTGTCGTCCGGCACGTCGCTGCTGGTGGCGACCGGGGTGTCGATCTGCGGGGCGGCGGCGGTCGCGGCCATGCGCGAGAGCGTGGAGGACACCGACGACGACGACGCGGCCGCCGCGCTGAGCGTGGTGGTGCTCTACGGCAGCGCGGCCATCGTGGCCGTCCCGGCGCTGGCGGCGCTGCTCGGGCTGTCGCCGGCCCAGCTCGGCGTCTGGACCGGCGCGGCCGTGCACGAGGTGGCGCAGGTGGCCGCGATCGGCGCGGCGTCGGGCGTCCTGGCCGCCGCGGTGACGGTGAAGCTGGCCCGCGTCGTCCTGCTGGCCCCCATCGTCGCCCTGACGTCCTTCCGTGCCCGCCGCTCCGTGACCGGTGCGCCCGCGGCCGACCGGCGGGAGGGGCGCCGGACGCCCGTCATGCCGCTGTTCGTGGCGGCGTTCCTGGTCATGGTGGCGGTGCGCAGCACCGGCTGGGTCCCGGACGTCGTCACGCGGGCGGTCCCGCAGGTCACCAACGTGCTCATGGCCGCCGCCCTGTTCGGCCTGGGCACCGGGATCGACGTGCGCAAACTCGTCAAGGGCGGGCGGGCCGTGCTGCTCGGCGCCATCGCCACCGGGCTCATCGCCGCCGTCTCGCTCACCGGGGTCGCCGTGCTGCTGTGAGGCCGCCCGAGTGGACGTCCTGGCCAGGCCACCGTACGCTGCTCTGTTCGGAACAAATTCCGTCAGGCACGCCGTTCTCCCTGAACCGGCCAGGACCACTCAAGGAGCTTGAAACCCGTCATGCGCAGCGCCACCGATCCCCTTCTCCAGCCGTCCGACGAGGTCGCCGAGGCCCTGGCGGGCGGCGCGCCCGTCGTGGCCCTGGAGTCCACGATCATCTCCCACGGCCTGCCGCAGCCGCGCAACCTGGAGGTGGCCCGCGAGCTGGAGGGAGTGGTCCGCGCGGCGGGCGCGGTCCCGGCGACGATCGCCGTCCTCGACGGCGTGGCCAGGATCGGCCTGAACGAGCTGGAGCTGGAGCGCATCGCCACCGAGTCCGGGCTGCGCAAGCTGGGTCAGCGCGACCTGCCGCTGGCCGCCGCGCTGAAGGCGAGCGGGGCGACCACCGTGTCGGCCACGTCGTTCCTGGCCGCCCGCGCCGGCGTGCGGATCTTCGCGACCGGCGGCCTGGGCGGCGTGCACCGCGGCTGGACCGAGGACCAGGACGAGTCCGCCGACCTCGACACCCTGGCCCGCACCCGCATCACGGTCGTCTGCGCGGGCGTGAAGTCGATCCTCGACGTGCCGGCCACGCTGCAGCGGCTGGAGACGCGCGGCGTGACCGTGGCCGGCTACCGCACCGACACCTTCCCCGGCTTCTACCTCAACTCCTCCGGCCAGCCGATCGACTGGCGGATCGAGTCGCCCGAGGACGCCGCCGCCGTCATGCGCGGCCAGGACGCGCTGGCCGGCCCGGAGACCGCGTTCATCGTGGCCAACCCGGTGCCGCGGGACCAGCAGCTCGACCCGGCGCTGCACGACCGCGTGCTGGCCGAGGCGCTGGCCGCCGCCGAGCGCGAAGGCGTCAAGGGGCAGGCGATCACGCCGTTCCTGCTCAGCTACCTCGTCAACGGCACCGGCGGCGCGTCGCTGGAGGCCAACCTGGCCGCCGTGCGCGGGAACACCGCCCTGGCCGCCGAGATCGCCGTGGCCTGGTCGCGGGCGTGAGCGACACCGGCCTCCTGGTGATCGGTGACGTCGTCACCGACGTGGTGGCGCTGCACGGCTCCCCGGTCATGGCGGGCACCGACACCGCCGCGGAGATCGTGCTGCGGCCCGGCGGCTCGGGCGCGAACACCGCCGCCTGGGCCGCCCACCTGGGGGCCGACTCGCGGCTGCTGGCCAAGCTCGGCTACGACAGCAGCGAGTGGCACACGACCGAGCTGGTCAGGACCGGGGTCCGGCCCCACGTGCTGGTGGACCAGGAGCACCCCACGGCGGTCGTCATCGCCATGGTGGACAAGACCGGCGAACGTTCCATGCTCACCAACCGCGGCGCGGGCGGCCTGATCTCCGACGCCGACTGGGACCCGTCCCTGCTCGACGGGGTCGGCCGGCTGCACCTGTCGGGTTACACGCTGTTCGCGGCCCCCGGTCTCCGCCTGGCCAGGGCCGCCGTCCGGGACGCCGTGGCCGCCGGGGTGCCGGTCATGCCTGCCCAGGCGTTGCTCGCCGACCGTGAGCTGCTGACGTACCTGATGCACGACCGCCGCCCGCAGTGGGCCATGGGCGATCACGGCGAGTCGC
>NZ_JBSFGJ010000236.1:0-14787 GCF_053596515.1 Nonomuraea sp. NPDC001684 | reverse complement strand
GGAGGAGGGCGGTCGCGCAGAGGCTGTGGGCGCAGGCGGCGCCGTCGAGGGTGATCTCCGGGAGCGCGAAGCGGCGCAGGCCGCGCGAGGTGACGCGCAGGCAGTCGCAGGCGGCCGTCTCGGACGGGTCCCACGGCGGACAGGTGGCGTCGTCGCGCATCTGCACGTCCCAGGTGAGCCAGTCGTCGCCGAGGCGGAAGTCTTCCGGCTCGCCCGGCGACCTCGGGCAGGCGGGCACGGCCGAGGCTGTGGACGGGTCGATCAGCAGGCCGTCGCACTGGCGGGCGAGGGCGCGGGCGACGGCTCTGGCTGTCTGGGCGTTGCCGGGCAGGCGGCGTGGAGGCGCGGTGGTGGACACCAGCACGTGTTGCCCGGCCCGGCGCAGCCGCCGCCGTTCGTCGCCCGTGAGGGTGAGGCCGGCCGGTCGCCAGGGGGCGGGGACATGGGTGACGGTCAGGGACGGCGGGGTGTCGAGCGCGTCACGGGCCGCCTTCCGGTACGGCGCGGGGACGCGCCAGGGCACGAAGGTGTCGACGTCGAACGGCAGGTGCTCCACGGCTACGACGAACAGTGAGGTCAGCATGGCGGGGAGCGGCAGAACGATCTTCATGAGGTGCCTCGCCTTCGAAAACGTGGTGAGGCACCCAGGATCCGGAACCGGGCCGGCCACGGTGCGGCCGAACCCGGTTCTGGGGACGAACCCGCCGACCGGCCCCCACCCTGTGGACAACCACCGGGGAGGCGGAGGCCACCCGGCCAAGGGGCGAGGCTGGGGAGGCGGAGAGCGTCCGGTCAGGGGGTGGTGCGGGTGATGGCGAGGGTTTGGCCGGGGAGGCGGAGGCCGTCGGGGCCCGCGGCGACCGGGTCGTCCGAGGCCAGGAGGAGGGTGGCGCCCGCCGGCGGCAACGTCAGCGTCTCCGGGGAGAAGTTGACGCTGACGCACACCGTCCCGCGCCACATGACCAGCCACCTGCCCTCCGGATCGGCCTCCACCCGCACCCGGTCCAGCCGCGGATCCGACAGCTCGGGCAGCGCCTTGCGCAGCGCGATGAGGTCCCGGTACCAGCACAGCAGGGACCAGTTCTCCTCCTCCTTCAGCTCGCTCCAGTCCAGCTTGGAACGGAGGAACGCCTCCTCGTCGGACGGGTTCGGCGCGTCCCAGGCGTACCCGAAGCCGTCGAACTCGCGCTCGCGCCGCGTCCCCTCGCTCTCCCGCAGCTCGGGCTCCACGTGGTCGGAGAAGAACAGGAACGGCGTGCCGGCCCCCCACTCCTCCCCCATGAACAACATCGGCGTGAACGGCGAGGTCAGCAGCAAACCGGCCCCGAGCCTGAGTGCGGACACGGGCAGGCGGTCGCCGCCGGGCCGGTTGCCGATCTGGTCGTGGTTCTGCAGGCAGGCGACCAGCCGGTGGCCGGGCACGCCGGTGAAGGGCTGCCCGTGCGCCCGGTCGCGGAAGCTGGAGTAGCCGCCGTCGTGCAGCACGCCCCGGGTCAGCACCCGGGCCAGCGCCGACGGGTCGGCGAAGTCCTCGTAGTAGCCGTGGCTCTCGCCGCTCACGGCGGTGTGCAGGGCGTGGTGGACGTCGTCGTTCCACTGCGCGGTCATCCCGAGGCCGCCGGCCTCCAGCGGGCGTACCATGCGCGGGTCGTTGAGGTCGGACTCGGCGATCAGCGACAGCGGCCGGCCGAGCGAGCAGGCCAGCGCGTCGACCTCCTCCGACAGCTCGGCCAGCAGGTGGCGGGCGCGCCTGTCGTGCAGCGCGTGGACGGCGTCCAGCCGCAGCCCGTCGACGTGATAGTCGCGCAGCCACTGGACGGCGTTGCCGACGAAGTACCGGCGGACCTCGTCGGACCCCGGCCCGTCCAGGTTGACCGCTTCGCCCCAATAGCTACCAGCAAAGCCGGAAAAATACGGACCAAAGGGGTGGAGGAAGTTGCCCGACGGCCCCAGGTGGTTGTAGACCACGTCCAGGATGACGCCGATCCCGGCCCGGTGGCACGCGTCCACGAACGACTTCAGCCCGTCGGGCCCGCCGTACGTCTCGTTGACCGCGTAGAGGTCGACGCCGTCGTACCCCCAGTTGCGCCCGCCGGGGACGGGGGCGACCGGCATGATCTCCACGAAGTCCACGCAGAGCTCGACCAGGTGCTCCAGCCGCTCGATCGCCGCGGCGAACGTCCCCTCGCCGGTGAACGTGCCGACATGCAGCTCGTAGATCACCGAACCGCGCAGGTCGCGGCCCTTCCAGTCGTGGTCGGACCAGGTGAAGCGGTCGTGCTCGTAGACCATGCTCGGCCCGAACACCCCCTCGGGCTGCCGCCGGGAGCGCGGGTCGGGGTAGGGCCCGCCGCCGTCGAGGACGAAGGCGTACCTGGTGCCGTGGCCGGCCTCGGCGACCTCGGCCCACCACCAGCCTCTCTCCCCCTGGGACATCGGCCGGCGTCCGTCCAGAACGTCGACCTCGACAGCCGTGGCCTTCGGTGCCCAGACCTCAAAGATCATGTCGCTCCAGCAGTGAGACGGGGTACTGATCGAGCAGCCGGGCCAGCGGAACCGTCCCCGAGTGCGGCTCGCCGGTGAGCAGGTCGCGCCAGGATCCGCCGGGCAGCGTCAAGGTGGTGTCGCCCCACACCGAGTGGCCGGCGACCGCGGAGCGGCGCGCGAGGCGTACCGGCAGCCTGGTGGCGACCGCCACCGCCCGCGGGCCTTCGCCCCGGGCGAAGGCGATCGCGTGCTCGGCCGCCTCCCCCTCCGCCCGCAGCGGCAGGTACGGCGCCGCGCCCCCGAGCCGCCTGCGCAGCCGCAACGCCTGCGTCGTGACCAGGAGCTTGGCGGCGTCCCAGGAGGTCTCGGGCTTGCGCGGGTACGTCACGGGCCGCCGGTTGTCCGGATCGACCAGCGAGAAGTCGGTGGTCTCGTTGCCCTGGTACACGTCGGGCACCCCGGGCATCATCAGCTGCACCAGCTTGGCCCCGAGCGAGTTCGACATCGCGAACGGCTCGATGCGCTCGGTGAACTCCTCCACCGGCAGCCGCACGGCGGCCTGCGCGAACTCCCGCAGCCGCCGCTCGTAGCCGGCGTCCGGACGCACCCACGAGATCGCGGTCTTGGCCTCGCGAGCCGCCTTGAGCAGGTAGTCGGTGAAGCGTTCCGCCGAGATCGGCCAGGCGGCCATGAGGTTCTGCCAGGCCAGGTAGTCGAGATGGGGGTCGAAGGAGAGCTCCCGCGACCACTCCGACACCACGGACGCCCACTCCCGCGGCATCTCCGACAACACCGACAACCGGGCCCGCACGTCCTCCGACCGCTTGGTGTCGTGGGTGGACAGGGTCGTCATCGTGTACGGGGACATCTCCCCGCAGAAGTCGTGGAATTCCTCGACCGACACGCCGAACGCGTCCGGCTCGCCGCCCACCTCGTTGAGGCACGACAGCGGGAACCACCGGTACAGCGCGGTGTCCTCCACGCCCTTGGCCATGACCGGGCCGCACGTCTGCTGGAAGCGCACGATCGCCTCCGGCGAGCCGTACAGGACCTCCCGGACGAGCGGCCGCACGGCGGGCGAGCACTCGGCGGCGGCCAGCTCGACGATCTCCACCGACTCGGGCGGCGGTTCCTCCCCCGGCACCAGGTACGCCCGGTAGAGCGGCATCGCGGCCAGCAGCTCCGACACCGCGGCGGGTGCGCAGCCGGTGACCCTGGCCAGCCGGTCGATCTCCGCCCCGAAGAACAGGTCGAGCACCTCGCGCTTGGCCTGCGTCATGACCGGACGGTACTCGTCGGGCTGCCCGGTCAGCTCGCTGAACAGCCGGACCAGCGGCTCCTTGCCCGAGGGGTCGACGAACAGGCCGTTGACCCGGTTGAGCACCTCGTAGCCGGTCGTGCCGTCGCAGGCCCAGTCGGGCTGTAGCCGCTCGGGGCCGATGAGGATCTTCTCCACGACCGTCCAGGGACCGCCGGTCCGCTCGCGCAGCCGGTCGAGGTAGCCGCGGGGGTCGGCCAGGCCGTCGGGGTGGTCGATGCGCAACCCGTCGACCAGGCCCTCGTCGAGCAGCCAGAAGATCACCTCGTGCGTGGCGGACAACACCGCCGGGTCCTCCACGCGCAGCCCGATCAGCGAGGAGACGTCGAAGAAGCGCCGGTAGCCGGGGCCCTCCCGCCAGTCGACCAGCCGGTAGTGGCCCGGGTGGGGGAAGGCGTGCTCGTGGTAGCGCAGGACGTCGCCGTCGACCACGGGCTCGGTGTCGTCGCCGAGCACCGGCAGCGCCACCTTCCCGTCCACCCACTCGATGTCGAACCAGTTCGCGTACGGCGAGGCGGGCCCGTCCTTGAGCACCGACCAGAACTGGGCGTTCATCGTGTTCATGTGGTTGGGCACGATGTCGATGACGATGCCCAGGTCGTGCGCGGCCAGTTCCTGGGCCATCTCGCGGAAGCCGGTGGCCCCGCCGAACTCCTCCCTGATCCTGGAGTGGTCGACGACGTCGTAGCCGTGCCGCGAGCCGGGCGTGGCCTGCAGCACCGGCGATAGGTAGACGTGGCTGACGCCGAGGTCGCGCAGGTAGCCGGCGATCTCGGCGACCTGCGCGAAACCGAAGTCGGGGGTGAGCTGCACCCGGTACGTCGAGGCGGGCCTAGACACGGCGCAGCACCCGCACGCTGCGTCCGGGGACCTCGATCGCCTCGCCCGCGCGCACCATCCGCACGTCGAGCCTGATGGGCATCGCGGTGTCGATCTCGGTGTGCCACATCTCGCCGTAGTCCTGGGGGATCGTGAACTTGATCGTGTCGTGGTGGGCGTTGAACAGCAGCAGGAAGGAGTCGTCCCGGATCGGGCGGCCGCGTCGGTCGGGCTCGGTGATGGCGTCGCCGTTGAGGAAGACGGCCAGCGACTTGGCGTAGCCGACGTTCCAGTCGCTGTCGGTCATCTCCTCCCCGGACGGGGTGAGCCAGGCGATGTCGCTCAGCCCGCGGACCGGCCTGCCGTAGAAGAACCTCCTGCGCCGGAAGACCGGATGCTTCTTCCGCAGCGCCGCGAGCTCCTGGGTGAACTCCAGCAGCAGCCAGTTCTCCCTGATGTCGGACCAGTCGACCCAGGTCAGCTCGTTGTCCTGGCAGTAGCCGTTGTTGTTGCCCTTCTGGGTGCGGCCCAGCTCGTCGCCGTGCGAGAGCATCGGCACGCCCTGCGACAGGAACAACGTGGTGAGGAAGTTGCGTTTCTGCTGCTCGCGCAGCGACTCGATGGCCAGGCTCGCCGGGCCCTCCTCGCCGCAGTTCCACGACCGGTTGTCGTCGGTGCCGTCGCGGTTGCCCTCTTTGTTCGCCTCGTTGTGCTTGTCGTTGTACGCGACGAGATCCTGCAGGGTGAAGCCGTCGTGGCAGGTCACGAAGTTGATGGAGGCGGCCGGGCGGCGGCTGTCGTCCTTGTACAGGTCGCTGGACCCGGTCAGGCGGGAGCCGAACTCGGGCAGCGTGGCGGCCTGCCCGCGCCACAGGTCGCGGATCGTGTCGCGGTAGCGGCCGTTCCACTCGGTCCAGCGCGAGGGGAAGTTGCCGACCTGGTAGCCGCCGGGGCCGACGTCCCAGGGCTCGGCGATGAGCTTGACCTGCGACAACACCGGGTCCTGCTGCACCAGGTCGAAGAACGCGCTCAGCCGGTCGACCTCGTGCAGCTCGCGGGCGAGGGTGGAGGCGAGGTCGAAGCGGAACCCGTCGACGTGCATCTCGATGACCCAGTAGCGGAGCGAGTCCATGATCATCTGGAGGACGTGCGGGGAGCGCATGAGCAGGCTGTTGCCCGTGCCGGTGGTGTCGACGTAGTAGCGCTTGTCGTTCTCGACCAGGCGGTAGTAGTTGCTGTTGTCGATGCCCCTGAACCCCAGCGTCGGCCCCAGGTGGTTGCCCTCGGCGGTGTGGTTGTAGACGACGTCGAGGATGACCTCGATGCCCGCCTCGTGCAGGCTGCGCACCATCGCCTTGAACTCCAGCACCTGCCCGCCGCGCTGCCCGGTGCTGGAGTAGCGGTTGTGCGGGGCGAAGAAGCCGATGGAGTTGTAGCCCCAGTAGTTGGACAGGCCGCGCTGCTCCAGGATGTGGTCGGTGACGAACTGGTGCACCGGCATCAGCTCCAGCGCCGTCACGCCGAGCTTGGTGAGGTGGTCGAGGATCTCGGGGTGGCCGAGCGCCGCGTACGTGCCGCGCAGGTGCTTGGGGATCTTGGGATGGCTTATCGTCAGCCCGCGCACGTGGGCCTCGTAGATCACCGTGTCGTGGTACGGCGTCGCCGGCGGCCGGTCGTGCCCCCACCCGAAGAACGGGTTGATCACGATGGACCGCGGCACGTACGGGGAGGAGTCGGCGTCGTTGCGCGTGTCCGGCTGGCCGAACCGGTAGCCGTAGACCGCCTCGTGCCAGTCGACGCCGCCCTCGATCGCCATCGCGTACGGGTCGAGCAGCAGCTTGTTGGGGTTGCAGCGCAGCCCGCGCGCCGGCTCGTACGGCCCGTGCACGCGGTAGCCGTAACGCTGGCCGGGGCCGATGCCCGGCAGGTAACCGTGCCAGATGAACCCGTCGACCTCCGTGAGCGGCACCCGCGACTCGACGTTGTCCTCGTCGAACAGGCACAGCTCCACCGCCTGGGCGACCTCGGTGTAGAGCGAGAAGTTCGTGCCCGCGCCGTCGTACGTCGCCCCGAGAGGATAGGGGTCTCCAGGCCAGATCTCGATCATCGAGGCTCCCTTGCGGTCTCTCCCCATGTTCCGTTCCCCCGGTCCGCCGGACAAGGCCACCCTGTTCCTTCCCACGCGTCCGTCCGGAATACTCCGAAAAATCGAGTGAGCCGCCTCCGACGGCGCGGTGTCGAAGGTGGCTCACGTGTTCGGCCCGGTGGGGGGTGCGGCGAGGTTCACGGATCCGGTGCGCGGCCCCCGCGCACCGGATCCGCACCCGCGATCGGGCGACGCGACGCTGCGTCCCCGATCCCCCGCGATCAGGACGGTCGATCCTCGCTCTGGCAGGAGCGAACGATCGTCGCAGCCGGGCCGACGAGCCCCCGTCGGCCCAGCCTTATGTGACGGACGGCCTCTGGTGAGCCATCACGTCAGGGAATGAACGCGGCATTTCGATCTCTGGTGGTTTGATCAAATCAGCCCCAGGGCATCCCCCTCTCTTACGGCTTGGCTGACTTTTACCCTCCGACACCGGAAACCCACCCCGAATTGGCACTTGCCATAGGAACGTGCCGGTGACGATTACCTACCGCACATGCCTTCGAAACCGAACCCGGGGGTACGCTCCGGGGCAACCGGCCACCGCGCGGGAAGGGAGTGTGCGGCGATGACCATCCCCAACCCGACGCTCCGCCAGCGGCAACTGGCGATGCGCTTACGCGAGCTGCGCAACGAGAAGAACCTCAGCATCGCCGAGGTCGCCCAGCTCCTCCTGTGCTCCCCAGCCAAGATCAGCCGGATCGAGACCGCCCAGCGCGGCGTCAGCCTGCGCGACGTGCGCGACCTGTGCCGCCTGTACGAGGTCTCCCCCGCCGAGTCCGCCCAGCTCATGACGCTGGCCAAGGACGCCAGGCAGAAGGAGTGGTGGCAGTTCTACGACAACCGCGAGCTGCGGCAGATGCTCGGCCTGGAGGCGGAGGCCAGCGCCATCACCGAGTACGAGATCACCACCGTGCCCGGCCTGCTCCAGACCGAGGACTACGCCCGCGCCGTGATCCGCGGCTGGCTGCCCCGCATCGCGCCCGACGTGCTCGACGACCGGGTCAGGGTGCGGATGAAACGCCAGGAGTGGCTGCACCGGCCCGACACCCTGCGCTACTGGGTCCTGCTGGACGAGTCGGTGCTCTACCGGCACGTGAGCAGCCGGCAGACCATGCGTGAACAGCTCGACCGGCTCATCGAGCTGAGCGAGCTGCCGCACGTCACCATCCAGGTGATCCCGTTCACGGCGGGGGCGCACGTGGGTTTCGACAGCACCTTCCGGCTCATGGAGTTCGACCATGACTCCGGCATCGCCGACACCATTTTCGTGGAACATCAAATGGGCCTTTTCTACCTGGAGGCCGATAAGGTGGTCCGGCGATTTCGCGAGATCATCGACCATCTGCGGGCCGAGGCCCTGGGCATCCAGGAATCGAAGCGGCGAATTACCGAGATGGCCGCGACCTTCGCTTAGCACTTCGTCACGAGATCATCTCTTTTCTCCGGCCACCTGGCATGATGCCTCCGACACATCGGGACCTCGCTTCCGTGGCAAGTGCCAGGTGCTACTGTTCATCCATTGGGACACTTTCGCTCTCCACGTGAGATCGCCGGTGTCCGATCAACACCGTTCCAGCGCGCCCGGCGAGGTCCGACCGCCGCCGCGCCCATTGTCGATGCACGAGGGGGAGACAATGACGTCCCACCACCCTGACGTCCAGGCGGGTCCGCGGTGGCGGGCCGCGTCGCGCTGCAACAACGGAGAATGCGTCGAGGTCGCGTTGCTGTCCGCCGGCGAGATCGGCGTGCGGGACAACAAGAACCCGGCCGGCCCCGTCCTCACGTTCAGCGCTCGGGAATGGGACGCGTTCCTGCATGGAATACGTCAGTCCGGCTGAGCGCGCGGCGCTTTTTTCCGGCGGTCGTCCTCACGGACGCCCGCCTTTTGTTTTGTCCGGCGCCGGCAGCCGCACTGCCCCTTTTGTCGCCTGGTCATCCTCTGCTGTCAAGGTAAAATCACCTTCGGCTCAATACCTCTACAGCCGCCTTCAGGAGGTAATGGATGAAACGCCCACCTGCCCTTGACCAGGCACGCTGGCAACGGTGCAACAATGGCGACTGCGTCGAGGTCACCATGCTCGCCGACCGGGTCTGGGTGCGGGGAAGTCAGGACGCCAGCGGTGCCGTCCTGTCGTTCACCACCGACGAGTGGGCCGCGTTCCTCGACGGCGTGCGGCGCGGCCGCTTCGATCTCGAACGGCTCGCGCCCCAGGTCTGACCGGCCACGACGTTCTCCGTCGGGCTCTGTCGGGGGCCATCGGGGTTTCAGGCCGCGGCCCCCGGCAATATGCCGACTCCATGGGCGGTTTCAAGAAGTTCTTACTCCGAGGCAACATCGTCGAGCTGGCCGTCGCCGTCATCGTCGGGGCGACCTTCAGCGGGCTCGTCCAGGCACTGGTCACCGATCTCATCACCCCGCTCATCGGCGCGGTGACCGGTGGCCGGCAGCCGAACTTCGCCGAATACTCCTTCACGATCAACGGCAGCCAGTTCAAGTACGGCGACTTCCTCAACCACCTGCTGACCTTCCTGGTCATCGCGGCGGTCGTCTACTGGCTGGTCGTGGCCCCGATGACGCGGCTGATCCACCTGTTCGACCGCGACAAGGCGGCGACGACCAAGGAGTGCCCCGAGTGCCTGTCCGACATCCCGGCCGAGGCCAGCCGGTGCGCCCATTGCACGGTGGAGCTGGTGCCCCAGTCCGAGAAACCGCGCTGAACCGTACATCACGGACTCTTGACCCCAGTGGCGCGCCGGCACGGTGGACGTTCGGCAAGATGGACCGATGAGCGTTGAGTTGATGGTCTGGGACGAGCCCGTGCCGATCAGCAGGGATCAGGCCCGGACCACGTATCTGGCGGTGAAGCGGAGCGACCCCGTCGAGGGGGACGTGCCCGACGTCGCCAAGGAGTTGCCCGGGCAGGTCACCCTGTACCCCGGGCACGTCCTGGTGACGATGGACCTGGACACGATGGACGAGAGCTCGGCCCAGGTGTTCACCACCGCCCGCGCGCACGGCCTGGTCTGCTACGACCCCCAGCGCGACCTGGTGCACAACGTGGCCCCGCTCGGCGTGTACGAGGGCATGCAGCTCCACACCGGCGACGGGATGGTCGTGCACGACCCCGACCTCGGGCTGGTCCAGGACGTCCTGGCCACCCTGTCGCCGCAGAACCCGTTCGTCGCCCTGGTGAACTTCGGCCGGCACTTCCTCCAGGTCTCCCCCGGCTACGAGCTGGAGTACAAGGAGGGCGCGATGGTCCGCGCGGTGGTGCCCGAGCTGGCCGAGGTGCAGCAGGCCTTCCACGAGTACGCCACCGGCGAGCGCGGCTTCCTCACCCGCCACGCCTGGGCTCAGGCGTAGACCTGGGCGAACAGCTCCGGATCGACGTTCCCCCCGGACAGCACGGCCACCGTGCGCCCGGCGGGGACGCGGCCCGACAGCAGGGCGGCCGTGGTCGCCGCGCCGCTGGGCTCGGCCACCAGCCGGGCCGTGCGCGCGATGTGCCGCATGGCCGCCCGCAGCTCGTCCTCCGCGACGGTGACGATGCCTTCGAGGTGTTCGCGCAGGTGGGCGAAGGTCAGCTCGGACACCTGGTTCACGCGCAGCCCGTCGGCGATGGTCCGGAACGTGCGGGTGGTCTCCCAGGCGACCACGTGCCCGGCCGCCAGGCTCTCGGCGGCGTCGGCGGCCAGCTCGGGCTCCACGCCGTACACGCGGACGTCGGGCCGCAGCGCCTTGACCGCCGCCGCCACGCCGGCGGCCAGCCCGCCGCCGCTGACCGGCACGAGCACCACCTCGACGTCCGGCAGGTCCTCGACGATCTCCAGCCCGATCGTGCCCTGCCCGGCGATGATCGCGCGGTGGTCGTAGGGCGGCACCAGCGTCAGGCCGCGCTCGCCGGCCAGCCGCTCGGCCGTCACCTCGCGCTGGTCGGGCGGCACGACCACCAGCTCGGCGCCCCACCCCTCGATCGCCGCCGCCTTGACCGCCGGGGTGCCCTCGGGCACGACGACCACGCACGGCACGCCGAACTGCGCCGCCGCGAACGCCAGCGCCTGGCCATGGTTGCCGGAGGAGTGCGTGACGACGCCGGCCGGACGCAGCGCGGCCAGCGCGTTGTAGGCGCCGCGGATCTTGAACGACCCGACCGGCTGCAGGCTCTCGGGCTTCAGCCACGCCTCGCCCATCCTCAGGAGCGGCGTGCGCACCGCGGTTCCGTTGATCCGCCCGGCCGCCGCGCGGATGTCGTCGATCGTCACCAGGTCCATACGGTCACTCTAGGCGCGGACCGGCACAATTCGACCGACTCCTGCTCCATGGCAGGATCGCGAGACATGAGAACTCTGTACCCGCCCATCGAACCCTACGAGTCCGGCCTGCTCGACGTGGGTGACGGCAACCAGATCTACTGGGAGGTCTGCGGCAACCCCGACGGAAAGCCGGCCGTCATGCTGCACGGCGGGCCGGGCGCCGGGTGCAGCGCCAACCACCGCCGGCAGTGGAACCCCGAGCTGTACCGCATCGTCCTGTTCGACCAGCGCAACTGCGGGCGCAGCCTGCCGCACGCCAGCACGCCGGGCACCTCGCTGGCCGCCAACACCACCTGGAACTTGGTGGCCGACATGGAACGGCTGCGCGAGCACCTGGGCATCGAGCGGTGGCAGGTGTTCGGCGGGTCGTGGGGCAGCGCGCTGTCGCTGGCCTACGCCCAGACGCACCCCGACCGTACGACCGAGCTGGTGCTGCGCGGCATCTTCACGCTGCGCCCGCACGAGCTGCGCTGGTTCTACCAGGAGGGCGCGAGCTACCTGTTCCCCGACCTGTGGGAGTCGTACCTGGCGCCGATCCCCGTCGAGGAGCGCGGCGACCTCATGGCCGCCTACCGCGCCCGGCTCGAAGGCGACGACGACGCGGTCCGGCTCGCGGCGGCCAAGGCGTGGTCGCAGTGGGAGGGCGCCACGATCACGCTGCTGCCCGACCCGAGCCTGGTGGCGGAGTTCGGCGAGGACAAGATGGCGGTGTCGTTCGCCAGGATCGAGAACCACTACTTCCACCACGGCGGCTGGTTCGAGCCCGAGCAGCTCATCAGGGACGTCGACCGCGTCCGGCACATCCCGGCCGTGATCATCCAGGGCCGCTACGACGCCTGCACGCCCATGGCCACCGCCTGGGACCTGCACAAGGCCTGGCCCGAGGCCGACTTCCAGGTGGTGCACGACGCCGGGCACGCGGCGACCGAGCCCGGCATCGTCGACCGGCTCATCGCGGCGACAGACGGCTTCGCGCGAGCCTGACCGCGGGGGTGACCGCGCCGACCAGCAGCAGCGCGAACAGCGGCGCGAGCACCAGGCCGAGCAGGAAGCCGCCGGCCACGTCGTGCGGGTAGTGCACGCCGACGAACACCCGGGAGAAGCCCATCAGGGCGGCCAGCGGCAGCACCACCCAGGCCAGGGCGCGCCAGACCAGGATGAGCGTGCCCGCCGCCCCGGCGGCGATGACGGTGTGGTTGCTGGGGAAGGACCAGTCCGTGGAGGGCGGGCAGGCCGCGATCGTGGCGATGCCGCCGCGGCACGGCCGGTCCTCCCGGACCAGCAGCTTCACGCCCTCGCTCACGATGTACGCGCCCACCACCCCGGCCGGACCGGCGATGGCGAGCGCGAGGTCGCGGGCGGGGGCCTGGCGGGCCCGCCACCAGCACACGAGGAACAGCGCCGCGAAGATGAACAGGCCGGCGTCCGTGCCGAACTCGGCGAGGGCGTGCAGCCACCCGGGCGTGGTCAGAGCGAAGTCGACGATGTCGCGGTACACAGGTGTCCAATCCGTGAACGGGTAGTGGACACGACCTTATGAACTCTGATCGTCAAATGCTTCGACCGAAAGGGCGATTCCGGTCCTTACCCAAGATACTGGCGCACGAGGAGGGCGCGCCTCTGCTCCAGCTCGCCTTCGGTGATGAGGCCGCGGTCGAACGCCTCGGCGGTGGCGTCCCGCTCGGCCATGTAGTACGCGGCCATGATCTCGCTGCGCAGCGGGGTGAAGCCGCGCTCCACGCAGTCGGAGAAGACGGTGACCTTCTGCTCGACGACGCCGGCGGGGACGGTGCACGTCAGGTCGTGCGCCTTGAGGTGCTGAACCGCTTCACGAAGGGTGACCGGGCCGAGGGACCCGTTGAAACGGGTGTCAAGGGTGATCTTCACTGTTTTTACGCCTCCAATCGTTTCAAACGCATCGACGCAGACCGCGTATTCCCAGTTCAGAGCGGGTAAGGAGGCAAACGTGATCGGAGAGCACGTGATCGTCGGCTACAGCAACGACCCCGGTGGGCGGGACGCCCTCGCGCTCGGGGCCGCCATCACCCGGCTGACCGGGGGCGAGCTCACGGTGGCGTCGATCTATCCCCCGGGCAGCCCGGGGCTGGCCGTCGAGGCCCAGGCCAACCTGGCGCACGCGGGTGAGGAGCTGGGCGTCGTCCCGGCCGAGTACATGGCGTTCGAGAGCCGGGGCACCGGCCGCGGGCTGTCGGTGCTGGCCAGCAGGATCAGGGCCGACCTGATCGTGGTCGGCTCGGCGAGCGGCGGCCAGTACGGCCGCATCGCCGTCGGCAGCACCGCCGACCACCTGCTGCACCTGTCGCCGGAGGCGGTGATGCTGGCGCCCTCGGGCTACGTGCCGCCCGACGAGCCCGCCCGGCTCACCCTGGCCTACGTCCACCGGCCGCAGTGCGACGCGGCGGTCGAGCGGGTGGCCCAGGCGGCGCTGCGGCTCGACGTGCCGCTCCGGCTGATCACCCTCGACCTGCGCACCGAGAACCAGGGCAAGCTGCGCGACGACCTCGCCCTGGCCGTACGGCTGGCCTGGGAGAGCACCGGCATCGAGGCCGAGTCGGAGGTGGCCGAGGGCCACGACGTGCAGGCCGCGCTCAAGGACGTCGAGTGGCTGCCCGGCGAGCTGCTGGTCTGCGCCGCCGGCGAGGACGCCCAGCCCCACCGGGTGTTCCTGGGCGAGCTGGCGATGAAGGTGCTGCGGTCGTCGTCCTGCCCGGTCACCGTGCTGCCGCGGGGGTTCTCCTAAGCTTCTGGGCGTGCGTGTCGCCCGATTGATCGTCGTCGTGGTGCTGGCCTCGCTGGCCGGCGTCTACGTGGTGGCCGGCGCCTGGGGGGCGCTGCCGGTGCTGGCCGTGCAGTGCGCCTTCACGCTGCGGGCCAGGTGGGGGTGGCTGCTCGCCGTCCAGGGGGTGCTGGTCTACGCGGTGACGCTGGGGCAGGGCGCGTCCGTCGCGATCCTGGGCTTCCTGGCCGGGTCGCTGCTGGTGACGCGCTGGTGGGCGCTGGCGCCCGCGGTGGCCTTCAGCGGCGTCGTGATCCACCACTGGCGCAACGCGGGCGACGCGGTCTCCACGACGGACCTCGCGATCACCACGGTGCTGGTGTCGCTGGTCGTGTTCGGCCTGATCCGGCTGGTCGAGCGGGTGGCCGAGATGGAGGCCACCCGTCCCGCGCTGGCCGCGGCGGCGGTGGCCGAGGAGCGGCTGCGCATCGCCGCGGAGCTGAGCGACGGCCTCGGCCGCGGCCTGGCCACGATCGGCGCGGGCGCGCGGCGGGCGCTGGCCGCCCCGCGGGACGCGGCCGGAACGCTCGGCGAGGTGGTCGCGACGGCACGGCTGTCGCTGGCGGACGCGCGCGCCGCGGCGGCCGGCTACCGCGCGATGTCCCTGGCCCCCGAGCTGACCACCGCCCGCGCCCTGCTGGAGGCGGCCGGCGTCGGCGTGGAGGTGCGCGCCGCCCACACCGAGCCGCTGGGCCCGGCGGGCGCGCTGCTCGCCTCGGTGCTGCGCGAGGCGGTCACGGACGTCGCCCGCCGCGGCACCGCCACGGTGTGCGTGATCGAGACCTGGGAGGAGCCGGAACGAGCCCAGGTGCGCCTGCGCGTGGCCGACGACGGCCGCCGCACGGCCGAGGACGACGACGCCGGCGGGCTCGCCGGCCCGGCGGGGCTCACCCGCCAGGTGGC
>NZ_JBSFGJ010000235.1:0-14812 GCF_053596515.1 Nonomuraea sp. NPDC001684 | reverse complement strand
ACCCCGGATCCGCTTCTGTCCAGAATGCGGGACGCAGGCCGGACGCGTTACGGGGGCCGCGAGCGCGGCGTTCGCCGACACCGCGCCCGCGGCCGCCGGAGCCCCGGACCGGGCCAAGCCGGGGCCGAGTGGCCGTGGCCGCCACGGGGGCGCGGTCACGGCCGGGGGAATGGCCTGGCCCCCTTCTGCCCGGCCCGGCAGGCGTCTAACACCCTGCGGCAAAGAAAACTCTCGGTGAGTTAAAAATAACCTTGCGGCTGTTTGCCCCGCTCGGCGCGGCGTAGGCGGTTCGTAACGCCTTTCGCATTACATGTCCATTATGTCCACTCGCCTACCCTGGGCGGCATGGGACAGTGGCGAGCCCCCGGCGGCATCCTGGTGGAGGCGATCATCCTCGATGATCGTCCACTGCTGCGCGTCTCCCACCGCGTCAACGGCCGGACGTACCTGCGCGGCTACTGCAAGACGGTGTCCGAACTGGACGAACACGGTGTAGACCTCGGCGAACTGGTGGAAGACACCTCGCTTGACCATTTGTAGACCCCGGCCCGCCACTGTCGATCAACCCCCCGGGGTACGGCATGATCCATGGTGGGGCTGCCGGCCTACGCGCCGATGATGGCCCAGCTGGGCACCCTGACCTCCGTCCAGGGCGAGGGCTGGGCCGTGGAGATGAAGTGGGACGGAGTACGCGCCCTCGCCTACGTCGAGGGCGGCTCGGTCCGCCTGATGTCCCGTAACAACAAGGACATCACCCCCGCCTACCCCGAGCTGCAGCTCATGGCCGGCTCCACCGGCCGGCACGCGGCCGTGATCGACGGCGAGATCGTCGCCTTCGACGAGACCGGACGCCCCAGCTTCGCCGCCCTCCAGCCCCGCATGCACCAGCGCAACCCCGCCACCGTCGCCGAGCTCACCCGGGCGGTGCCGGTGACGTTCATGGCCTTCGACATCCTGCACCTCGACGCCGACAGCGTGATCGGCCGCCCCTACCGCGAGCGCCGCGAGCTCCTGGAGGACACCCTGCGCCCCGGCTTCCGCTGGGAGGTGCCCGTGTGGTTCGCCGACCACGCCGACCGCGCCTTCGACTCCTCCCGCCAGCTCGGGCTCGAAGGGATCGTCTGCAAGCGGCTCGGCTCCCCCTACCGGCCCGGCCGGCGCAGCGGCGAATGGACCAAGGTCAAGAACGTCAGCGCCGCCGAGGTCGTCATCGGCGGCTGGCACCCCGGCGGCGGACGACGGTCCGGCATGATCGGCTCGCTGCTGCTCGGCGCCTACGACCCGCGCGGCCGCCTGCTCTACGTCGGGCACGTCGGCACCGGCTTCACCCAGCAGATGCTGCGCGACCTCCAGGACCTCCTCACGCCCCTGGAACGCCCCGGCCCGCCCTTCGACGAGCCCGTCCCGCGCGAGCACGCCCGCCACGCGCACTGGGTCGAGCCCCGCGTCGTCGGCGAGGTCCAGTACGCCGAGGTCACCGGCGACGGCCGGCTGCGCCACCCCTCCTGGCGCGGCCTGCGCCCCGACCGCGAACCCGGCGAGGCGAGCACCGCCGAGTTCCTCGCCCCGGGGGACGCCGCGGCGGGCTGACCGGGCGCGACACGTCCCGCTTGGGCACGGTAAGTGATGAAGTCATGACTTACAGTGATCGGAATCGCTTCGGACCGCCCAGGGGGACATCGTGTCGAAGACTCTGGTCACCACGCTGGCCGCGCTCGCCGGCGTCTCACTCGCCACCGCACTCACCACCGCGCTCACCACCGCGCCCGCCACGGCCCTCGTCACCGCGCCCGCCACCGCCGAACCGCCCCCGCTCAAGGCCGTCACCGCGCAGAGCCCCGCGCAGCGCCCCGCGCAGAGCCCCGCGGAGAGGCCCGCCCAGCGCCTTGTGCAGGGCCGGGACCGCAGTCCGGGCGCCGCGTCGTCGCCGCTCATGCGCCCGGGACGCGCCGCCCGCTACTGGACGCCCGGCAAACAGGCCAAGGCCAAGGCCGTCGCCCTCCCGCCCAGCACGACCGGCCACGACACGGCCGCCCAGGGCACCACCACCCAGGGCACCATCTCCCAGAGCACCGCCGACCACAGTGCCGTCCAGAACGGCGACGCCCACAACAGCGCGGCCGAGCGGCGCAGTGTGCCCGGCGCCAAACGGCTCACCCCCGGCGGCGACGCCAACGGCTACGCCCCCGTGCGCCGGCCGTACACCGCCGACGGCAACAGCCGCGCCACCGGACGCCTGTTCTTCGTCAACGCCACCGGCCGCGACGACTCCTGCAGCGCCTCCGTCGTCCGCTCGGCCAGCAGGCTGCTGGTCATCACCGCCGCCCACTGCGTCTACAGCAGCCCCGACGGCTCCGCGTCCGGCACCTGGC
Organism: Nonomuraea sp. NPDC001684; assembly: GCF_053596515.1. NCBI lineage: Bacteria > Bacillati > Actinomycetota > Actinomycetes > Streptosporangiales > Streptosporangiaceae > Nonomuraea > Nonomuraea sp. NPDC001684. The sequence continues at coordinate 12,440 of NZ_JBSFGJ010000235.1, read as the reverse complement.
ACACCAACTTCGCCTTCGTCCCCGCCTACGACGGCCGCGCCGCCACCGCCGCGCAGCGCGAGCCGTACGGCAGATGGGGCGGACGGCGCGCCTGGAAGCCCGACGCCTACACCGGACGCACCGGCGGCGACTGGAACTCCGTCTACGACGTCGCGCTCGTCGAGGTCGGCGGCCGGAACCGCACCCTGCAGGACACCGTCGGCGCCTTCACCCCCCTGCGCAACGAGGGCGGCCGCTTCACCATCGCCACCTCCGGCTACCCCGGCGTGCTCGGCCGCCGGCCCTACGACGGCCGCGACCAGCTCTGGTGCCTCGGCCGCACCCAGCAGGCCCGCGGCGAGAACACCGCCGGCGACATGCTCGCCGCCCGGCTGGCCGGCGCCGGCGACCCGGCCGGACGGATGGAGACCTACAACTGCCACCTGGCCAAGGGCCACAGCGGCGGGCCATGGGTCGTCCGCGGCAGCGACGACCTGGTCGGCGTGCTGTCGGCGGGCAAGGAGGACGGCGAGCCCGACGGCAACTCCGTCGCCACCGCGCTCAACGCGGAGGGCTACGGCGCGATCGTCCGCCAGGCCGACCCCAAAGGCGTCTACGACTCACTCTCCCTCGACGCCGCCGGCCCCGGCGCGCCCGTCCGCCGCGGCGGCACCGCCACCGTCACCGCGACCGTCACCATGCGCGGGCTCATGGCCGCCGCCCAGGTGCCCGTCACCCTCACGCTCCCGGCCGGCGCCACCCTGACCTCCGTCGACGGCGCCACCTGCCGCCACGGCGACCACCGGGCCGAATGCGTGATCGACGTCATCCACCCCGGCCGGCCGGTCCGCATCTCCGCCAAGGTCTCCGTCGGCCGCGACGCGGACGCCGCCCTGCCGGTCACCATGCACGTCACCTCCACCCGCCTCGACCCCGCCCAGCGCGACAACTCCGCCGTCCTGCGCCTGCGCACCGCCACCGGCTAGGCAGCGGCCGGCGCCGGCTCCCGCAGCGTCCGCGCCAGCAGCCAGGCCAGCACCGGGAAGACGATCAGGCAGGCCAGCGCCGTCCTGAGCGAGGCGGCCTCGGCGACCGCGCCCACCAGCGGGCTGGTCAGGCCGCCCACGCTCACCGCCAGCCCCAGCGTGACGCCGCTCGCCGTGCCCACCCGGTTCGGCAGGAGATCCTGGCCCAGGGTCACGTGCAGGGAGAACGGGACGTACAGGGCGACCGACGACGCCGCGACGAAGAGGTAGACCAGCGGGCCCGGCGCCAGCACCACCCCGGCCACCGCGGGCACCGCCGCCGCGTACGCCGCCCGCATCGCCGGCACCCTCCCCCACCTGGCCGCCAGCCGGCCGCCCAGCACCGTGCCCGCCGCCCCACCCGCGAACAGCACGAACAACGCCACCGCGCCCGCCGCGCCGCCGCCCACGTACAGGGCCACGAACGCGCTCAGACCGACGTACACCACCGACCGGAAGACGATCACCGACGTCAGCCGGGCGAACCCCGGCCAGTCGTCACGGCCCGCCGCCCGCACCGCCGGACGCGCCCCGCCCCGGCCGCCCGCCAGGGCCCGCACCGCCGGGAGCGTCAGCACCGCCCCCAGCACCGCCGGCACAGCCAGCAGCGGCGAGGCCCCCAGCCCCCACGCCGACAACAGCGGCGTCACCAGCACCGGCGCCGAGGCGAACCCCAGTGTCCCGCCCAAGGAGAACCAGCTCATCCGCACATGACCGCCCTCGCTGGCGATCCTGGCCAGCCGCGCCGACTCCGGATGGTAGGCCGCCACCCCCAGCCCCGACACCGCCGCCGCCAGCCACGTCACCGCGTACGACCCCGTCACCCCGGCGCACGCCACCCCCGCCCCCGCCACCACCATGGCCGACGGGATCAGCCACGGCATCCGCCACCGGTCCGTCAGCAGCCCGAAGACCGGCTGCACGACAGACGACGACAACGTGGCCGCCAGCACGATCCCCGACACCGCCACGTAGCCGTACCCCCGCCCGGACACCAGGAACGGCACCAACGCGGGCACCGCGCCCTGGTAGAAGTCCACGCACGCGTGCCCCGCCGCCAGCGACCGGATCCTGTTCACGCCACCGATGATGTCCCCGGCCCGACCTGGCCTGCTTCCGATAAAATGCCAATCTATGCCGAATATCCGCCACACCTCCGTGGCGCCCACCGGCCGCCGCCCCCTGGCCCCCGGCACGGGCATCGACGCCCACCGGCACGACACCCACCAGATCGCCTACGCCTGCGCCGGCATGCTCTCCGTCACCACCGACGCCGGCACCTGGGTCGCCCCCGCCAACCGCGCCATCTGGGTGCCCGCCGGCACCGTGCACGAACACCGCGCCCACGGCAGCACCGACCTGCGCCTGGTCGGGCTCACCGACAATCCGCTCGGCCTCGACCGGCCCGCCGTGCTCGCCGTCGGCCCGCTGCTGCGCGAGCTCGTCATGGCCTACACCGACGACGACGCCCCCGTGGGCGAGGAGCGCGAACGCCTGCTCGCCGTCCTGCTCGACCGGCTCAGACGCGCCCCCGAACAGCCCTTCCACGTGCCCGCCGCGCGCGACCCGCGCCTGGCCGCCGTCTGCGCCGCCCTGCACGACGACCCCGCCGACGGACGCACCCTGGCCACCCTCGCCGCCCTGGCGGGCACCAGCGAGCGCACGCTCGCCCGGCTGTGCCGCCGCGAGCTCGGCATGAGCTTCCCCCAGTGGCGCACCCAGCTCCGCCTGCACCAGGCGCTGCTGCTGCTGGCCGACGGCCTGCCGGTGACCGTGGTCGCCCATCGCTGCGGGTGGGCCTCGGCCAGCGCGTTCATCGACGTCTTCCGGCGGGCGCTCGGGTACACGCCGGGCCGCGCCTTTACAATGTAGATTCGCTACACTTGTCAGACGTGAGCAAAACCAAAGGCAAGGGCGGCGGCACCCCGGCCACCATGGCGCTGACCAAGGCCAAGGCCGACTTCACGCTCCACCCCTACGACCACGACCCGAGCGCCCAGGCCTACGGCGAGGAGGCCGCCGACGCGCTCGGCGTGCCCTACGACCGGATCTTCAAGACGCTGGTCGCCGAGACCGAGAGCGGCCTCGCGGTGGCGGTCGTGCCGGTGTCGGGCAAGCTCGACCTCAAGGCCCTGGCCTCGGCGCTGGGCGGCAAGCGGGCCGCCATGGCCGAGGCGGCCAAGGTCGAGCGGGTGACCGGCTACGTGGTGGGCGGCATCAGCCCGCTCGGCCAGCGCAAGCAGCTTCCCACCGTGGTCGACTCCTCGGCGCTCGACCACGAGACGATCTACTTCTCGGCCGGCCGGCGCGGGCTCCAGATCGAGACCGCCCCCGACAACCTGATCACCCTCACCCGCGCGGTCACCGCCCCCATCGGCAAGGCGGGCTGAGCGTCCCGACGGGCGGCTACCGGGAGCGGTGGCGCGGCCGGCGGAACGACGGGTCGGGCGGGCCCTGCCCGAGCAGCCACTCGAACAGCCGCCGGTGATGCCGGAAGAACGCGCGCTCGCCCTGCCGCCGGTTCTTCTTCTTGTCCTCCTCCTGCGCCTCGGCCTCCTTCAGGCCGGGCGTGAACCCGCCGCCGAACCGGCCCATGTCCGGCCCGGGGAAGCCCCTCGGCTCGGTGTGGTCCAGGGCTTGCTGCATCGACTCGACCCAGATCGGGCCGGGCAGCGACGCCCCCTGCACGGCGCCGTAGTACTGGTCGCCGATCTGCACGCCCTGCAGCGGGTAGCGGTAGGAGCCCCGGATGTCGCCGAGGCTCACCGCCGCCGCCAGGTCCGGCGTGTACCCGGCGAACCAGGCCGAGGTGTAGCCGTTGTTGGTGCCGGTCTTGCCGGCGGCCGGGCGGCCGATGCTCTGCCCCTGCATGGTGCCCTTGTCGAACACCCCGGACAGCACGTGGTTGACGGCGTCGGCGACCGGCCGTTCCATCACCTGCTCGCAGGACGGCGGCACGTGCGCGCGCCGGCCGCTGCGGTCGGTGATCTCCACGATCGCCAGCGGCCGGCAGTGCAAGCCGCGCGCCGCGAACGTGGCGAAGGCCCCCGCGACCGTCACCGGGTCCATCTCGTTGACGCCCAGCGTGAACGTCGGCACCTCGCGCAGCGGCCGGCCGTCGGCCCGCACCGCCCCGAGCGCCCTGGCCGTCTTGACCACGTTGCAGAGCCCGACCTTGCGCTCCAGCATCATGTAGAAGATGTTCACCGACTTCCAGGTGCCGGTCTCGATGCTGTGCGGGCCGCCCGAGCCCTCGCCGCTGGCGTTGAGTATGCGCGTGCCGGGGTCGTTGACCGGCCGGCCGGCGCAGTTGCGGTAGCCCTGCGCGGGCACCAGCTCCCCCGGCGTCTGGAAGCCGTCGCCGAACCGCCAGCCCTGCTGCAACGCCGTGGCCAGGGTGAAGACCTTGAACGTCGAGCCCGCCTGGAAGCCCTGGCCGCCGCCGTGCGCCACGTCGGCGGGCAGGTTGAAGGTGGTCCGCGGGCCGTTCTTCTTGTTGCCGCGGTTGCGGCCGAACTCCTTGCTGGCCGCCATCGCCCTGATCCGGCCGGTGCCGGGCTCGACCATGGCCTCCGCGGCGACCTCGGTGTCCTCCGGCGAGACGTGCCGCCGGATCGCGCGCTCGGCCGCGCGCTGCGCGACCGGGTCCAGGCCGGTCCTGATCACCAGGCCGCCCCTCGCCATCCTGGCCCGCCGCTCGGCCGGGGTGTTGCCGAACGCCGGGTTCGACAACATCTCGTTCTGGACGTACAGGCAGTAGTAGGGGTACGCGCTCTGCCCGCAGCCGCCCGGCTCGGGCTTCAGCCGCAGCGCCAGCGGCGTGCTCTTGGCGGCGCTCGCCTGGGCCTGCGTGATCAGCTTGAGCCCGGCCATCCGGTCCAGCACGAGGTCGCGCCGCTCCTTCAGCCGCGCCTGGTGCGAGCGGCCGAGCGAGGGGTCGGTCGAGTACGGCATCCGCACCGCCCCCGCCAGCGTGGCCGCCTGGGTCAGCGTCAGCTTGGAGGCGGTGGTGGAGAAGAAGCGCCGGGCCGCCGCCTCCACGCCGTGGGCGCCGGCGCCGAAGTAGGCGATGTTGAGGTAGCGCTCAAGGATCTCGTCCTTGCGGTACTTGTGTTCCAGGGCCATCGCGTACCGCAGTTCGGTGATCTTGCGGGCCAGGTTGGGGGCGCGCGCCTTGTCCCGTTCCGCATCGGTGCGAGCGCTCTCGACCAGGATGTTCTTGACGAGCTGCTGCGTCAGCGACGAGCCGCCCTGCCGGATGCCGCCCGCCTGCGTGTTGGTGAGCAGCGCCCGCAACGTGCCCCGGACGTCGAGGCCGCCGTGCTCGTAGAAGCGGGCGTCCTCGATGGCCACGATGGCCTTGCGCATCAGGGGCGCCACGGCCCCGAGCGGCACGGCCGTCCTGTTGGCCTCGTAGAACTGGGCGAACTGCCTGCCGTCCTTGTCCAGCAGCCTGGTCACCTGCGCCAGGGGCTCCTCGCGGGGCGCGGGCGGCAGGTCGACGAAGGTGTCGGCGACGTTCTTGGCGACCAGGCCGCCGCCGCTCACCACGGGAACGGCCAGTGCCGCCGCCAGCACCCCGCCGAGCGCCCCCGCCATGGCGAGGCCACCGATGGATCTGAGTACGGTCACGCAGATGATCTGCAACCAGCAGATCATCGGCAAACGCCCACTTCCCCGGTCTTTACCGTTCTCTTCGGATGTTCAGACCAAGCGAGGCGAACTGCTCGTACGGCCGGTGGTAGCCCCGCTCGATGTGGTGCACGCCGCGCAGCGTGGACGTCCCGTCGGCCACCGCCGCGGCCAGCACGGCCGAGAACCCGGCCCTGATGTCGGGCAGCGTCACGTCGGCGCCCCTGAGCTTGGAGACGCCGCGCACCACGGCCGAGTGCCGGGCGTTGGTGTCGTGGTAACGGCAGGCCGGCCCGCCCAGGCACTGGTCGAACACCTCGATCTCGCAGCCCATCCGCTGCAGCGCGGGCACGTAGACCAGGCGGTTCTCGAAGACCGTCTCGTGCAGCACCGACATGCCCTGGCTCTGCGTGAACAGCACCATGAGCGGCGTCTGCCAGTCGGTCATGAAGCCGGGGTGGGTGTCGGTCTGCACGGCCGCCGAGCGCAGCCCCTCGGGCGGGGCGGTGGCGCACAGGTACTCGTCGTTGATGTCGAACCGGGCGCCCATCCTGGCCAGCGTGGTGATCGCGGTGACCAGGCGGTCCTGGGGGCAGCCGTGCACGCGCACCTCTCCCCCGGTGACCAGCCCGGCCGCCAGGTAGGAGAACGCCTCGATGCGGTCGCCGGTCAGCCAGGTGGAGGCGCCGCGCAGGTGGTCGACGCCCTCGATGACGATCCGGCGGTCGGGCGACAGCTCGATCCGGGCGCCCATGCGCTGCAGGAACAGCGCCAGCTCCACCACCTCGGGCTCCATGGCGGCGTTCTTCAGCACGGTCTTGCCCTCGGCCAGCACCGCCGACATGAGGATCGTCTCCGTCGCCCCCACGCTCGGGTACGGCAGTTCGAGCCGGGCCCCGTTGAGCCGCTTGGCCTTGGCCGAGATGCCGGTGTCGCCCACCTCCACCTCGGCCCCCATCGAGCGCAACGCCTCCACGTGGAAGTTCACCGGCCGCCGCCCGATCGGGTCGCCGCCGACCAGCGGCACGAACGCCTCCCCCGCCAGGTGCAGCAACGGCCCGAGCATGAGGATGGGGATGCGGTTGAGCCCGGTGAACGCGTCGGGCACCCGCGGCCTGATCTCCGCCCCGCGCTCGATGCGGATCTCGGAACCGGCGATCTCGACGTGGATGCCGAGCGCCTCCAGCATCGCCGCGGTGATGCCCACCTCGCCCACGTCGGGGGCGTTGTGGATGCTGCTCTCGCCGTTGCCCAGCATGGCGGCGACCATGTGCTTGGACACACCGTTCTTGGAGCCCCGTACGACGACGTCCCCGCGGAGGGGGCCGGAGGGCTCGATCAACCAGACCTCTTCTGCAATCACGAAGCGAGCCTAACCGGGAGATACCATCGAGCTGGTTCGGATGCAGTTGTGAGGGGGAATGGCGTGACGAGGGAAGTACGCGCTTTTGCGGTAACTGTCCTCATACTCGCCACTCTCGGGGTCGCCGCCGGGCTCAGCTGGTCCGCGATCTCGCCGCGAGCTCCCTACCAGGTGACCGAGCACGGCCTGGTGCTGGCCGACCTCACCACGCAGGCGCTGATCGCGGCCGACGGCTGGTTCGCGGTGATCACGGGCGCGCTGGGGCTGCTCTGCGGCGGTCTGGCGTGGTTCGCCGGGCGGCGCTGGATGCTGGCGGTGCTGCTCGGGCTGTGCGCGGGCGGGGTGGCGGGCAGCTTCCTCACCTTGTGGGCCGGGTCCACGTTCACGGTCGGCGCGGTGGTGGTGGAGGCCGCGGCCGAGCCCGGGGTGCGGATCGTCCCCGGGGCGCTGAAGCTGACCGCCGAGGGGGTGCTGGTGGCCTGGCCGCTGCTCGCGGTCGGCCTGTTCGGCCTCCTGGAGGGCATGCACGGCTACCGCGAGTCGCCGTTGCGGCACCCGTACGGCATCGAGCCCTAGACCGGCGGGCGGCGCAGGCCGTGGCCGGTGGCCTGCTCGAACGCGCGGGCCACGCGCAGCACCCTGGCGTCGGCGAACGGCCGCCCGACGATCTGCACCCCGACCGGCAGCCCCTCGGGCGTGAACCCGGCCGGCACCGAGGCCGCCGGCGCGTGCAGCACGCTGATCCAGTACGCCGAACGCATCCAGGCCAGGTAGTCGGGCAGCCGCTCGCCGTTGATCTCGCTCACGTGCGGCTGCTCCACCGGGAACGGCGGCACCTGGCTGACCGGCGCGAGCAGCACGTCGTAGGTGTCGAAGAAGCCGGCCATGCGCTGGTAGAGGCCGCTGCGCAGCCGTTCGGCGCGGGCCAGGTCGGCGCCGGTGACCGTGCGTCCCCGCTCGACGTTCCAGCTCGTGTTGGGGCCGAGGCCGGTCAGGTCGCCGAAGGACAGGGCGTAGTACCAGGCGCGGTAGATCCGGAAGGCGTCCTCGGCGTCGGACAGGTCGAGCGCGACCTGCTCGACGTGCGCCCCCAGCTCCTCGAACACGGCCGGCGCCGTCGCGGTCACCGCGGCCGTGCGCGGGTCGACCGGCAGCCCGCCCAGGTCGGGGCTCCACGCCACCCGCAGCCCGCGCACCCCCTGCTCGGGCTCGGGCGCGAACTCCTCCTTGATCGCGAACGGCGACCGGGCGTCGAACCCGGCGACGGCCCCGAGCATCAGCGTGAGGTCGTCGACCGTGCGCGCCATCGGCCCCGGCACCGCCAGCGTGTACCAGGCGGCCGTGTCGGAGGGATCGGGGACGCGGCCCGGCGTGGGGCGCAGGCCCACGACGTTGCAGAACGAGGCGGGGTTGCGCAGCGAGCCGCCCATGTCGGAGCCGTCGGCCAGCGGGACCATGCCGGTGGCCAGGGCCGCCGCGGCCCCGCCGCTGCTGCCGCCGGCCGACCTGGCCAGGTCGTAGGGGTTCCTGGTGGCGCCGAACACCTCGTTGACGGTGTGCGAGCCGGTGCCGAACTCGGGCGTGTTGGTCTTGCCGATCGTGATCGCCCCGGCGGCACGCAGGCGGCGCACGATCAGGTCGTCCTTGTCGGGGACGTTCCGCGCGAACAGCGGCGAACCGTACGTGGTGCGGATGCCCGCGGTGTCCACCAGGTCCTTGTGGGCCACCGGGACGCCGTGCAGCGGCCCCTCGGGCTCGGCCGCGTCGGCCGCCCTGGCCGCCTCCAGCGCCCGCTCGGCCACCAGCGTCACGATGGCGTTGACCTGGGGGTTGACCTGCTCGATGCGGTCGAGGTGGGCCTGGAGCAGCTCCACGGCGCTCACCTGCCCGGCCCTGATCAGGCGGGCCATCTCGGTCGCGGTCAGGTAGTGCAGTTCGCTCACCCTGCGATCCTGCCCCACCCGCGCGCCGGGACACGACGGCGACCTTTGCCCACCTCCCCCGCCCGCCTTGGCACCCGCCCACAAGCCGGTCCGGCGAGCCCCGGCGCGGTCAGGCGCCCAGGCGGGCCGGGCCGGCGAGGTTCCGGAGGGTCAGGCGCCCAGGCAGGCCGGGCCGAGGAGTTGCTTGAGGTCGCCCATCAGCGCCGGTGACGGCGACACCCGCAGGCGGTCGTCGACCCGCATGACGGTCGTCTTCGGCCCGTTGTGCACCTGGAGGTGCACCTCCGAGGTGCCCGGATGCGTGGTGAGGATCTCCTTCAGCCGCCCGACCACCGGCGGCGTGCACCGGGTCAGCGGCAGGCTCACCAGCAGCGGCCCGCCCGCCTCCTGGGTGAGGTCGGGCGCGGTCACCTCCATGGCGATGACCTTCGCGACGTCCTCCCGCTTGTCGATGCGCCCCTTGACGAAGACGATCGCGTCCTCGGCCAGGATCGTCGAGCACAGCTGGTACGCCGACGGGAAGATCATCACCTCGATCGCGCCTTCGAGGTCCTCGAGCTGGGTGAGCACCCACGTGTCACCCTTCTTGGTGACCTTGCGCTGCACCCCGCTCAGGATGCCGCCCAGCGTCACGACGTGCCCGTCGGCCCGGCTCTCGTCCTGGACGGCGGCGATCGAGCAGTCGGCCCCCGCGGCCAGGATGTGCTCCACGCCGAACAGCGGGTGGTCGGAGACGTAGAGGCCGAGCATCTCCCGCTCGAACTGCAGCAGCGTGTTCTTGTCCCACTCCCCGGGCGGGATCTGCACGTCGAAGGTCTGGTCCTCGCCGCCGTCGATCGCGCCGAACAGGGAGTCCTGGCCGATGGCCTCGTTCTTCTTGATGTCGATGATCGCGTCGACGGCCTGCTCGTGCACCATGACCAGGCCCTTGCGCACGTGGCCGAGCGAGTCGAAGGCCCCGGCCTTGACCAGCGACTCGATCACGCGCTTGTTGCACACGATCGCGGGCACCTTGCGCAGGAAGTCCTTGAAGTCGGCGAAGCGGCCCTTGGACTTGCGCGCCGAGATGATGCCGTCGACGACGTTGCCGCCGACGTTGCGCACCGCCGACAGGCCGAAGCGGATGTCGGTGCCGCGCGGGGTGAAGTCGAAGTCGGAGTCGTTGACGTCGGGCGGGAACACCTTGATGCCCATGCGGCGGCACTCGTTGAGGTAGAGGGCCGACTTGTCCTTGTCGTCCTTGACGCTCGACAGCAGCGCCGCCATGTACGCGGCCGGGTGGTTGGCCTTGAGGTAGGCCGTCCAGTAGGAGACCAGGCCGTAGGCCGCCGAGTGGGCCTTGTTGAAGGCGTAGTCGGAGAAGGGCAGCAGGATGTCCCAGAGCGTCTTGACGGCGTCGGCCGAGTAGCCGTTGTCCTTCATGCCGCTCTCGAAGGACTCGAACTGTTTGTCCAGCTCGGCCTTCTTCTTCTTGCCCATCGCCCGGCGCAGCAGGTCGGCTTTGCCGAGCGAGAACCCGGCGACCTTCTGCGCGATGGCCATGACCTGCTCCTGATAGACGATCAGGCCGTAGGTCGTGTCGAGGATCTCGGCCAGCGACTCCTTGAACTCGGGATGGATCGGGGTGATCTCCTGCTGGCCGTTCTTGCGCAGGGCGTAGTTGGTGTGGGAGTTGGCGCCCATCGGGCCGGGACGGTAGAGGGCGCCGACGGCCGAGATGTCCTCGAAGTTGTCGGGCTTCATCAGCCGCAGCAGCGAGCGCATGCCGCCGCCGTCGAGCTGGAACACGCCCAGCGTGTCGCCCCTGCCCAGCAGCTCGTACGTCTTCCGGTCGTCGAGCGGCAGCTTCAGCAGGTCGATCTGCTCGCCGGTGGTGGACTCGATCATCTTCAGGCAGTCGTCGATGATCGTGAGGTTGCGCAGGCCCAGGAAGTCCATCTTCAGCAGGCCGAGCGTCTCGCAGGTCGGGTAGTCGAACTGCGTGATGATCGCGCCGTCGGAGTCGCGGCGCATGATCGGGATGTGGTCGGTGATCACCTCGCGGGACATGATCACGCCGGCGGCGTGCACGCCCGTCTGCCTGATCAGGCCCTCCAGGCCCTTGCCGAGGTCCATCGTCGCCTTGACGTCGACGTCTTCCTCGTAGAGCCGGCGCAGCTCGCCGGCCTCGTTGTAGCGCGGGTGGTCCTTGTCGAAGATGCCCGACAGCGGGATGTCCTTGCCCATCACGGCCGGCGGGAACGCCTTGGACACCTTGTCGCCCAGCGCGTAGGGATAGCCCAGGACGCGACCGGCGTCCTTGATGGCGGCCTTCGCCTTGATGGTGCCGAACGTGGCGATCATGGCGACCTTGTCGGCGCCCCACTTCTCGGTCACGTAGCGGATCACGTCGCCGCGCCTGCGCTCGTCGAAGTCGATGTCGACGTCGGGCATGGAGACGCGGTCGGGGTTGAGGAAGCGCTCGAAGATCAGGCCGTGCGGGAGCGGGTCGAGGTCGGTGATGCCCATCGCGTACGCCACCAGCGAGCCGGCCGCCGAGCCACGGCCCGGGCCGACCGGGATGCCGTTCTGCTTGGCCCACATGATGAAGTCGGCGACCACGAGGAAGTAGCTCGGGAAGCCCATCTGCTCGATGATGCCGATCTCGTACTCGGCCTGCCGCTTGTGCTCGTCGTCGTAGCCCTCCGGCCAGCGGCGGTCCATGCCCTCCCAGACGGTCTTGCGGAAGAACTCGCTCTCCGTCAGGCCGTCGGGGATGGGGTAGGTGGGCATGAGGTTCTTGAACTCGAAGAACCCGGTCGGATCGACCTTCTCGGCCACCAGGAGCGTGTTGCGGCAGCCCTCGGCCCACAGGTCGGAGGAGTCGACGGCGCGCATCTCGTCGGCGGTCTTGATGTAGTAGCCGGAGCCGTCGAAGCGGAAGCGGTCGGGGTCGGACAGCTGCTTGCCGGTCTGGATGCACAGGAGGGCGTCGTGGGAGGCGGCGTCGGACTCGTAGGTGTAGTGGGAGTCGTTGGTCACCAGCGGCGGGATGGCGAGCTCTTTGCTGATGCGGGTCAGGCCGTCGCGGACCCGGCGCTCGATGTCGAGGCCGTGGTCCATGATCTCCAGGAAGAAATTGTCCTTGCCGAAGATTTCCTGATATTTCGCGGCGGCCTTGAGCGCCTCGTCGTACTGGCCGAGCCGCAGCCTCGTCTGCACCTCGCCCGACGGGCAGCCGGTGGTGGCCATCAGGCCGTCGGCGTGCTCGGCCAGGATCTCGGCGTCCATGCGGGCCCACTTGCGCACGAAGCCCTCGGTGTAGGCGCGCGAGCTGAGCTTCATCAGGTTGTGCAGGCCGGTCTTGTTGCGCGCCCAGATCGTCATGTGGGTGTAGTAGCCACCCGCCGAGACGTCGTCCTTCTTCTGGTGCGGCTCGCCCCACAGCACGGGCTTCTTGTTGTGCCGCAGCTCCGGCGCGACGTAGGCCTCGATGCCGATGATCGGCTTGATGCCGGC
>NZ_JBSFGJ010000234.1:0-14842 GCF_053596515.1 Nonomuraea sp. NPDC001684 | reverse complement strand
GGCTGAACCTCACCCGGCTGCTGCTCGAACCGGAGATGCTGGAGGCCGTGGAGCCCGACGTGCACCTGGTCGGCACGCTGCTGGCGCTCAACCGGGTGATGCCCGCGCAGGCCCGCGAGTCGGCCAGGGCGGTGGTGCGCAAGGTCGTCGAAGAGCTCGAACGCCGGCTGGCCGACCGCACCCGGGCGGCGGTGACGGGCGCGCTCGACCGTTCGGCGCGCACCCACCGGCCCAGGCGGGTGGCCGACATCGACTGGGACCGGACGATCCGGGCGAACCTCAAGAACTACCTGCCCGACCGGAACACGGTCGTCCCGTCGCGGCTCGTCGGCTACGCGCGCCGGCAGCGGTCGGTGCAGCGCGAGGTGGTGCTCTGCATCGACCAGAGCGGCTCGATGGCGGCCTCGGTGGTGTATTCCAGCGTGTTCGGGGCGGTCCTGGCCTCGATGCGGTCGCTGAAGACGTCGCTGGTGGTGTTCGACACGGCGGTGGTCGACCTGACCGAGCAGTTGCACGACCCGGTCGAGCTGCTGTTCGGCACCCAGCTCGGCGGCGGCACCGACATCAACCGGGCGATCGCCTACTGCCAGGGCCTCGTCACCCGCCCGGCCGACTCCGTCTTCGTCCTGGTCAGCGACCTTTACGAGGGTGGCGTGCGCGAGGAGATGCTGCGCCGGGTGGCGGCGATGACCCAGGCCGGCGTGCAGGTGATCGTGCTGCTCGCGCTCTCCGACGAGGGCGCGCCCTTCTACGACCACGACAACGCCGCCGCGCTGGCCGCGATGGGCGTGCCCGCGTTCGCCTGCACCCCCGACGCCTTCCCCGACCTCATGGCCGCCGCCATCGAACGCCGCGACATCGCGCGCTGGGCCGAACGCCACGTCGGCACCTGAGCAGGGCACGCGGAAGACGGCGGCTCCGGACGCCGCGTCAGCAGCTGACCCGGGCGCGCGGACGGCCGCGGCTCCACCCCCCGCAGGGGAGCCGCGGCCGGGCCGGCGCTCAGTGGCCGGCCTGTTCGGGGCGGGCCTTGCGCGGCATGAGGAACGACAGGGCGAAGGTCACGGCCAGCAGCCCGACCTCGACCCAGACGGTCACCTGCATCGCCGAGCCGAAGCTCCACTCCTGCTTGAGCAGGTTGAAGAACAGCGTGCCGAGCACGGCGGTGCCGAGCGCGCCGCCGAGCTGCTGGACGGCGGTCATCGTGCCCGAGGCCGACCCCGACTCGTGCGGCTCGACGCCGGCCAGCACGATGTCGAAGAACGGCGCCATGGTCAGGCCCATGCCGATGCCGACCAGCGCCAGCCCGGGGGCGAGCTGCCAGACGCCGACGTCGGTGCCGGCCAGCTGGATGGTTACCCCGAGCACGGCCGCGCCTGCGGCCATGACGACCACGCCGATCTGCAGCAGCCCGCGGCCCAGCTTCTCCTGGAGCCCGGACATGGCCAGGCCGAAGCCGAGCACGCCGCCGACCGCCTGGGGAAGGCTGGCCAGGCCCGCCTTGAGCGGGCTGAAGTGCAGGCCGGCCTGCATGTAGATGCTGAAGACCAGGCTGAGGCCGATCATGCCGGAGAAGAACGCAAGACCGGCCACCAGTCCGCCGGAGAAGGCCCGCTTGCGGAACAGGCTGGGCGTGACCAGCGGGTCCTTGCCGGACGCGGCGCGGCGCGACTCGTACCGGCCGAACAGGGCGAAGACGACCAGCGAGGCGGCCATCGAGACGAACGTCCAGGCGGGCCAGTCGAGCTCGCGGCCCTGGATCAGCGGGTAGATCAGCAGGAATCCGGCGACCGAGACCAGGCCGACGCCGACCAGGTCGAGCCTGGTGGCGTTCGAGAGGCGGTACTCGGGCAGGAAGCGGATGCCGGCGACGGCGGCGGCCAGGCCGATCGGCAGGTTGATCAGGAAGATCATGCGCCAGCCGGTGCCGAAGAAGTCGGCGTCGACCAGCCAGCCGGCCAGCACGGGACCGCCGACCGACGAGATCGTCATGACGGGCCCGAACATGCCGAACGCCTTGCCCATCTCCTGCGGCGGGAACATCTCCTTGATCAGCCCCAGCCCCTGCGGCAACATCACGGCGCCGAACAGGCCCTGCAGCACGCGGCTGGCGATGAGCATCTCGGGGCTGCCCGCCACTCCGCACAGCAGCGAGGCGGCGGTGAAGCCGAAGGCGCCGATGAGGAACATGCGCTTGCGGCCGAACAGGTCGCCGAGCCGCCCGCCGGTGACCAGGCCGACGGCCATGGCCAGTGTGTAACCGGCGCCGAGCCACTGCACGAGGCTGTCGCTGCCGCCCAGGTCGGCGCGGATGGTGGGGGCGGCGATCGTGGTGATCAGCGCGTCGAGCAGGTCCATCACCTCGGCGGCCAGGATCACGAAAAGGGCGGCCCAGCGCCACCGGTAGGGCGCGACGGCCTCCGTGGCCTGCCCCGCATTGGTCACTGTCACAGGAACTCCTCCAGAACGCCGTTCTTAGGTACGAACACTGTTCGTTTACGAACACCGTTTTAGTGGCGAACACCGTTCGTGTCAAGTACAGTGTTCGCCATGGGGAGCAAGGAAGAAGCCGTGCCGGTGCCGCCGTGGCGCAAGTCCCGCAAGCAACCGCAGATCAGGCGGCAGCTCAGCCAGGACCTCATCGTCGAGACCGGGCTGCGCGTCCTCGACGCCGAAGGGCTCGACGCGCTCAGCATGAGACGCGTCGCCCAGGAGCTCGACACCGGCCCCGCCTCGCTGTACGCGCACGTGGCCAACAAGGAGGAGCTGCTCGAACTGGTCTACGACCGGGTGCTCGGCGAGATCCGGCTGCCCGAGCGCGACCCCGGCCAGTGGAAGGACCAGCTCAGGTCGTACGCGCTGGAGGTCTACCGGGTGCTGAACAGGCACGCCGACGTCGCCAGGGCGGCCCTGGCGAACATCCCCTCGGGCGGCAACTCGCTGCGCACCGGCGAGTTCGTCTACGGGCTGCTGGTGGAGGCCGGCATGCCGCCGCGCGAGGCCGCCCTGTGCCTCGACCGCCTGTCCCTCTACCTCATCGGCGACGCCTACGAGGGCTCGGTGCACATCAGCCGGATGCGCGCCGCCGGCGTGTCCTCGCAGGAGGAGTACTTCGCCTCCTTCGTCAGCCAGGTCGCCGACTACTACCGCGCCCTGCCCCGCGACCGCTTCCCCTACCTGGTCGAGCACATCGACGACCTGGTCGCCGCCGGCGGCGAGGAACGTTTCCGCTACGGCCTGGAACTGCTGCTCGACGGCATCGAGTCGCGCATGCCTTAGGCCCAATTGCCTAGGCCCCGCGCCCGATGTGCCGCTCCGGGCTTGCTCGTAGCTTTACCGTCATGACTACGACTGTTGATCCGATCGAGGACGTCGCCCCGGCCCCGGCCGGGGTGTTGTCCGCGCAGTACCGGGCGCTCAGCGTCGGCCTGGTCGCGCTCGTCATGCTGGTGGCCTTCGAGGCGATGGCGGTGGCGACCGCGATGCCGATCGTGGCCCGCGACCTTGGCGGCATGTCCCTGTACAACCTGGCCTTCAGCGCCACCCTCGCGGCCAGCGTGATCGCGACCGTGCTCGGCGGCAGGTGGAGCGACGTGCGGGGGCCGGTGCAGCCGATCGCCGTCGGCGTGGTCGCCTTCGTGGCCGGGCTGCTGGTCGCCGGGTTCGCGCCCACGATGGAGGCGCTGGTCGCCGGGCGGTTCGTCCAGGGGCTCGGCGCCGGGCTGATCCAGGTCTCCCTGTACGTGCTGGTCGCCCGGGTCTTCCCGGGGGCCATGCATCCCAAGGTGTTCGCGTTGTTCTCGGCCGCCTGGGTGGTGCCCTCCATGATCGGCCCGGCCATCGCCGGGTTCGTCGTGGAGAACGTGAGCTGGCGTTGGATCTTCCTCGGCGTCTCCGCGCTGGTCATCCCCGCGGCGCTGCTGCTGTGGCGCGGCACCGCGGGCCGTGCGGCCGAGCGCGGCTCCGCCGAACCCGCCCCCGGCCTCGGCCGCAAGCTCGTCTGGGCCACGCTGACCGCCGTCGCCGCCGCCCTCATCCAGTACGGCAGCGCCCTGAAGCTGGCCGGCCTGCCGCTGCTCGTGGCCGGCGTCGTCCTGCTGGCCGTGGCCCTGCCCAAGCTGCTGCTGCCCGGCTCGCTGCGCGCCGCCCGCGGCCTGCCGACCGCCCCCGTGCTGCGCGGCCTGGCCTACGGCTCGCTCATGGCCGCCGAGGTGCTCATCCCGCTCATGCTGATGAACGAGCGCGGCCTGACCGCCACCGGCGCGGGCGTCGTCCTCACGGTGGGGGCGCTCGGCTGGTCCACCGGCTCCTGGATCAAGGGCCGCGGCACGATCAGCCACATGGTCGCCATCCGCGGCGGCGCCGCGATGATCGCCGTCGGCATCGCGCTGGTCTCGCTCGTGCTCGTCGACTCCCTGCCCATCGCGGTCGCCTACGTCGCCATGGCCGTCTCCGGCCTCGGCATCGGCGCGCTGCACCCCACGGTGTCCGTGCTGGTGCTGGAGATGTCCAAGGAGGGCGAGGAAGGGCAGAACAGCGCGGCCGTGGGCGTCGGCGAGTCGGTGTTCACCGTCGTGGCCGTCGCCGTCAGCGGCGCCCTGTTCACCGCCACGGGCGAGAACTACGCCGTGGGTCTCGGATTCACCGTCGTGCTCGCCGTCCTGGCCGTCGTGCTGGCCCCCCGTTTTGTGCAGTCCGCCAAGGCAGGCACTATGGAAGGGACCGCGTCATAGTGGTGAGAACGTCATAGTGCTGAGAACGCTGCCAAACGCATCGGCGTGGATGGCCTTCACCAGGCGCGACGACTCTCTCGTCATGGCTTAAGGGGGGTTCATGCCGCGAGTGCGGGAGCTGGAGGTCTTCCGGCTGGTCCTGCCGTACGGCGCGAGGTCGGAGAGCCTGCTCGTCAAGCTCACCGACCACGGCGGCATGACCGGCTGGGGCGAGGCCGTCTCGCCGGAGCCCAAAGCCTGGTCGCGGCTGGAGGAGTCGCTGGCCGCGCTGCTGATCGGCGTCGACTGGGAACACCCCGACGCCGTGCCGAGCGGCGATCCGGCCGTCGACATGGCCTGCTGGGACCTGTGGACCAGGATGCGCGGCGTGCCGCTCGCGCACGCGATCGGCGGCACCCGCACCTCGGTGATGGCCACCGTGCGCCTGGCGCCCGACCCGTCCGTCGAGAGCCTGGTCGCCCGCGTCAACCAGCAGGTCTGCGCCGGTTACGGGCACGTCACCCTCGACATCAGGCCCGGCTGGGACGTCGAGCCCGTACGCGCGGTCCGGCGCGCCTACCCCGCCCTGACCCTGGCCGTCGACGGCGGCAACGCCTACACCGACCTCGGCCAGCTCGTCGCCCTCGACTCCTACGGCCTGGAGGTCATCGAGCGGCCCTTCCCGCTCGGCGACGTGCACGCGCACGCCGCGCTCCAGGACGACGTGGCCGCCTCGGTCGCTGTTGAGGTGCGCTCGACCGCCGAGCTGGACGACTACCTGACCCTGCGCGCCGCCAGGGTGCTCCTGCTGCGCCCCACCGCCTTCCCGTCGTTGTCGGAGGCCCGGCGGGCGCACGACCGGGCCGCCGCCGCCGGCTGGGACATCCAGTGCGCGGGCGGCCAGGGAGCCGGCCTGGCCAGGGCGGCCACGGTGGCGGTCGCCAGCCTGCCCGGCTGCACGCTGCCGTGCGACGTCACCCAGCCGCCGAAGCAGAACCAGATCGTCACGCCGCTGGTGGGCGCGAACGCGGGCGTCATCGCCGTCCCGCTCACCCAGCCCGGCCTGGGCCACACCATCGACGAGACCCGCCTCGGCCGCCTGGCCAAGGAGTCCTTCCACGCATGACCGGCCCGCATGATGTACCCGGAGTGCCGATGACCGAGCGCGACCCTGACGCCGACGCCAGGCGGCTGGCCGCCCGATCGCTGGCCGCCGACGACCCGACCGGCTGGTTCGAGCACCTCTACGCCGAGTCGGCGACCGGCGACGCGATCGTGCCCTGGGACTCGCGCACCCCGCACTTCCTGCTCGTGGAGTGGACCGCCGGACGCGGCCCCGGCGGCGGGCGGGCGCTCGTGGTGGGCGCGGGCCTGGGCGACGACGCCGAGCACGTGGCGGCCCTCGGTCACGCGACGGTCGCCTTCGACGTGAGCGCGTCGGCCGTGCGCCTGGCCCGCGAGCGGTTCCCGGACAGCCCGGTCGACTACGTGACCGCCGACCTGCTCGACCCGCCCGCCGCCTGGCGGCACGCCTTCGACCTGGTGGTGGAGATCATGACCGTGCAGGCCCTCCCGGAGGAGCTGCACGCCCGCGCCACCGAGAGCGTCGCCGGGTTCGTCCGCCCCGGAGGCACGCTGCTGGTGATCGCGTCCGGCCGCGAGGACGGCGGGCCGGTCGGCGCCCCGCCGTGGCCGCTGACGGCGTCGGAGATCGCGGCGTTCGCGACCGGCGGGCTGACGGCTGAGCGGATCGAGGACCTGCGCGACGGCGGACGCCACCGCTGGCGTGCCACCTTCCGCCGCCCCGCTGACCCCCGCTGACCCCGCCGGTCCCCGCTCCCGCTACGCCGCCTCGTACAGCGTCTCCATGGCCAGCCGCTCGCGCACGGCCAGGTCGTACAGCAGCGTCCCCGCCTGGTCGAGCGGCTGTTGCCGGCCGGTCTCCCCGGCCTGGGCCAGCAGGTCGGCCACCTCGCTCCACTTGGGCGCCAGCGCCATGTACGCCTGGCAGGCCGTCTCCAGGGCCTTGCCGGGCGCGATCATCTGGGCCTCGGCCAGGAACTCGGTGTAGAGGTTGCGGAAGAACGCGCCGCCCGTGCCGCCCCGCTCCATGAGGTTGGCCGTACGCGTGAGCTGCGCGGTCGGCCCGCGCTCCAGCCAGGTGGGGATGAGCGCGGCGGCCTGCTCGATGCCCCGGTAGCCGATGTTCCTCATCGCCGGGTTGAGGAAGGCGGCGGCGGTGGACCGGACGGCCGTCCTGACGGCCTGCGGCAGGTCGGGCTCGGCGCACGGCCCCAGCGTGTACGACAGGTTGTGCGCCGTCATCGGCCCGGTCGCCGCGCGGGCCCGTTCGAGCGAGTCGAGCGGGACCCGGTTGCGGGTGCCCTGCTGGGCGGTGTCCACGAGGTGGGCGTGGCCCTCGTCGTAGCCGACCATCGCCACGTAGTGGCCGCCGAAGTGGTAGGGCGTCCTGATGTAGTCGAGGTGGAAGCAGTCGAGCCGGATCCCGACGGGGGTGCCCTCGTCGAGGTGGCGGCGGACGTTGGACCAGGCCGTGATGGGGGAGGAGGTCTCCTGCGTGTCCAGCGTGAACCCGAGCGCGGCGGCCAGCTTCTCGGTGAGCGCGTGCGGCTTGACCCGTCCGCCGATCAGCGGGACGTCCAGCGAGCCGCTGTCCCAGTAGATGAAGCTCAGCCCTTCGCCCAGCCCGAACAGCATCGCCTCCGACAGCTCCACGCCCGCGTGCCGCAGCAGCGTGCCGGCGGTGGTCGTCTCACAGTGACGCCCTTCGAAGGGCGGAACGAGATCGATGAGCACAAGCCCAGTGTGCAGGATGACCTGCGGATTCACCTGCCGGGCGGCCCGGCGTGCCACGGAAAACCGGTGGAAGCACCCCCAGGTGCGCACGGGATGATGGGCGCATGGACACCTTGGTCGCACCTCCTGCCCGCACGGGCGCCGAACGGCTGCCCGATGGCCGCCTCCTGGGCTGGGCCGAGTGGGGGCCGCCGGACGGGAGGCCGGTCCTGCTCTCCCCGGGGGCCGCCACCAGCCGCCGGCTCGGCATGGGCGCGGCGGCGCCCGACGACCTCGGCGTGCGCCTGATCTCCCTGGACCGGCCCGGCCTGGGCGCCTCCACCCCCGCGCCGGGCCGCACGTTCGCCGGGTTCGCCGCCGACGTCGAGGTCTTCGCCGGGCTGCGCGGCCTCGGGCGTCCGGCCATGGTGGGCAACTCGCAGGGCGCGCCGTTCGCGCTCGCCTGTGCCGCCGCCGGCGTGACCGGCGCGCTGGCCCTGGTCTCGGCCGCCGACGAGGTGGCCGACCCCCGCTTCGCCGGCGCGCTGCCCGCCGAGCTGCGGCAGCTGACGGACCTGTCCACGCACGACCCCGAGGCGGCCGAGCGGATCTTCGGGGGCTTCACCCCGCAGGCGATGTGGGATCTGGTGATGGGCGGCAGCCCGGCCTGCGACCTGGCCGTCTACCAGCGGCCCGAGTTCGCCGCCGGATACCGCGAGGCGCTGGCGGAGGCGTTCGCGCAGGGGCCGGCCGGTTACGCCCGCGACACCGTCCTGGCGATGGGCCGCTGGGGCGTCGACCTGTCGTCGATCACGGCGCCGGTCGACGTCTGGTACGGCGAGCACGACGCCACCCACTCGCCCGACCTGGGGGAGGGCCTGACCGCCCGCATCCCGGGAGCCGTGCGGCACGTCGTGCCCGGCGCCGGCGGCGCGCTGCTCTGGACGCACCCCCACCGGATCCTGCGCGCCCTGCTGGACCGCAGTCCCGCCTCAGCCCACCGGTGAGTCCTGGGCGAAGGTGATCACCATGTACCGGCCGTTGGAGTAGCTGACCACCGGGCGGCCGAGCAGCTCGCCCACCTTGCGGGCGACCCCCTGGAACACCTCCACCAGCTCGGCGCTGTCGGCGCTCACCCTGAACCGGCCGTTCTCGGCCAGCTGCTGGGCCACGAGGGGGACGAAACCGGCCTCGGCCCGCACTCTCTCCTCGGCGTCGAGAGGGGTGCGCCGGACGGCGGGCGAGCTGCCGAGGGGGTGGGACATCGCGAATCTCCTCCAGGTTTGCCGGGTCCCCCAGCATGCCATCCGTGACCGGGGTCGTCAGGGCGTCCGGCTCAACCCGCGCCACATCCCTCGGTGAGCCCCTTGGTCGGCGGCGCGGAGGGCTTGCCGGACTTCGCGGGCGAGGGGTCGCCCGTGGGCGATGCCGTGGCCGACGGGGTGGCCGACGGGGTGGCCGACGGGGTGGCCGACGGGGTCGCCGAGGCGGCGACGGCGGACGTGGTCGCGGCCGAGTCGCGCACGGCCTTGGCGGTCAGCCGGCGGATCTTGTCCCAGTCGGGGTAGCCGGTGCGGATCAGCGGCGGCACGAACTGCAGGCTCGTCACCTTCGCGTTCTTGACCTTGAGCGCCAGCGGCACCAGGTTCGTCAGCATCGAGCGCGGGATGTCGGTCCTGATCAGCTCCTTGGCGGCCAGCGCGATCCGGTTGAACCGGACCAGCACGGTCGCCGGGTCGGCCTGGTCCAGCAGCGCGCCGAGCACGCAGCGTTGCCGCCGCATCCTGGTGTAGTCGTCGCTGAAGGTGCGGGAGCGGGCGTACCACATCGCGTCGGCGCCCTTGAGCTTCCTGGTGCCGGCCTTGACCAGGCCCTCGTTGTACTTGCCGAACACCACGTCCTGCTCGACGGTGAGCGTGATGCCGCCGATGGCGTCGATGAGCCGGGCGAAGCCCCACATGTTGACCAGGGCGTACCAGTCGATCTTCAGGTCGAGGGTGTAGCCGATGGTGTCCATGAGCACCTGCGGGCCCTGCTGCCGGCGGCCGCCGAAGATCTCCGGGTGGGCGTCGGCGTACTCCCAGACGCTGTTGAGCAGGTCGCTGCGGCCGCCGCCGGGGTCGGGCGGCAGGCGGAAGCCGTCGGGGAATCGCTGGGCCATGGGCGTGCCGGGGCGGAAGCGCACGTTCTCCAGGTTGCGCGGCAGGCTGACCAGCACGGTGTTGCCGGACTTCACGTCGATGCTGGCCACGTTCATGCTGTCGGTGCGCACGCCGGTGCGGTTGTCGTCGGCGTCGCCGCCGAGGAGCAGGATGTTGACCCGGTCCCGACCGGCCCACGGGTCCCGCGGCGGCTCCTGCCCGGCCGGGACGGCGGGTTCGGCCGGCTCGGGGCCGGTGAAGATGTCGTCGAGGGTCTGCTGGGACGTCCACACGTTCTGCGCGACCAGCCCGAACGGCACCACCACGGCGACGGCGAGCAGCCCCGCGAAGGTGCCGGCCAGGATCTGGCCGTTCTGCGGCAGTCGCCCGGGACGCAGCACCACGAAGGAGTGCACGATCACCGTGAACCAGGCGACGCCCAGCGCCGCGGCTCCGACGACGATCGCGGTCAGCCACGAGTCCTGGGTCAGCGAGCCCAGCAGGTTGTCGGTCGTCAGCGCGAGTGCCAGCAGCGCCAGCAGGCCGGCGAAGTAGCACGACAGCAGGATCAGGCCGGCCGTGCGCCGGCCGGCACGCAGATGCGCGGCCCCGGGCGCCAGCGCCGAGAGCGCCAGCCAGCCGAGGACCGCTCCCGCGCTCACCGGTTCCTTACCCTGCACGGCATCCCCGTTCCCCGAACTCCACCGTAACCCGCAGGCACGGACAGCGCGGGCAGCCTACGCATTGGATGCGAAATATGTCTTTATCGGAGGGTGAACATCGGTAACCGAATAAGATTCGGGTCATGGCCTTCTCCGAGATCGCGTACCACGTGGCCGATCGCGTCGCCACCATCACACTGTCTCGCCCCGAGCGGCTCAACGCCTTCACCTTGACCATGCGCGCCGAGCTGATCAGCGCGTTCGACCTCGCCGACGCCGACGACGACGTGCGCGCGGTGGTCGTCACGGGAGCCGGGCGGGCCTTCTGCGCGGGGGCCGACCTGGGCGGCGGCGGGGGCACGTTCGGCCACCGGGCGGAGGCCGAGCCGGCCGAGCTGGTCGAGGGCGCGCCGCGCGACGGCGGCGGCACGGTCGCGCTGCGGATCGCCGCCTCGCTCAAGCCCGTCATCGCCGCGATCAACGGCCCGGCGGTGGGCGTGGGCGTCACGATGACGCTGCCCATGGACGTCCGGCTGGCCGCCGAGAGCGCCAGGTTCGGGTTCGTGTTCGCCCGGCGCGGCATCGTCACGGAGGCGGCGTCGAGCTGGTTCCTGCCCCGGGTGGTCGGCATCTCCCGGGCCATGGAGTGGGCGGTGACCGGCCGGGTCTTCCCCGCCGCCGAGGCGCTGGAGGGCCGCCTGGTCTCGCGGGTGCTGCCGGACGAGGAGCTGCTGCCCGCCGCGTACGCGCTGGGCCGCGAGATCGCCGACAACACCTCGGCCGTCTCCGTCGCCGCCGTGCGCAGGCTGATGTGGTCGGGCCTGTCGGCCGCCTCGCCGTGGGAGGCGCACGCCGCCGACTCCAGGCTCATGGCCGAACTCGGGGGCGCGGCCGACACGGTGGAGGGGGTGACGGCGTTCCTGGAGAAGCGTCCGGCCGACTTCCCGATGAAGGTGAGCACCGACCTTCCGCCCGGCGTCCCCACATGGCCGGACAATCCATATTCTGTCTGATATGTACGAGATCACCGTTCTCCCCATGCAGCCCGACTTCGAGGGCGAGGTCGTCGCGACCCTGATCTCCAGGAAGGCCGGTTCGCGCAGGGCGGTGCTCTACGTCCACGGGTTCACCGACTACTTCTTCCAGGACCATCTGGCCGACCACTACGTCCAGCGCGGCATCGACTTCTACGCCCTCGACCTGCGCAAGTACGGCCGCTCACTGCTCCCGCACCAGACCAGGGGGCTGATCAGGAGCGTCACCGACTACTTCCCCGAGATCGACGAGGCAGTCCGGCTCATCCGCCGCGACCACGACGAGCTGACCGTCAACGCCCACTCCACCGGCGGCCTGATCGCCGCGCTGTGGGCCGACCGGGTCCGCGGCCGGGGCCTGGTGCAGGGGCTCGTGCTCAACAGCCCGTTCCTCGACCTCAACGTGCCGGCCCCGCTCCGGCTGGCCGCCGACCTGCTCAAGACCCCGATGTCCTACGTCCGGCGCCCGCTGCCCCTCGGCATCAGCACCGCCTACGGCCAGAGCCTGCACCGCACCGAACAGGGCGAATGGGACTACGACCTCGAACTCAAGCCGCTGGTCGGGTTCTCCGTGCACGGCATGTGGCTGGCCGCCATCCGGCGGGCCCAGCGGCGGCTGCACCGCGGGCTGGCGGTGGACGTGCCGGTGCTCGTCCTGGCCTCCTCCACGGGCCTGCGGGTACGCGACTTCGTGCCCGAGGCGCGCTCGGCCGACATCGTGCTCGACCCGGAGCACATGGCCCGCTGGGCCACCGCGATCGGCCCCCACGTCACCTGCGTGCGCATCCAGGACGGCGTGCACGACCTGGTGCTGTCGGCCGAGCCCGCGCGCAAGCAGGTCTTCGCCGAGCTCGACCGCTGGATGAACGCCTACCAGGGCACTTCCCCCCAGGGCACTTCCTACCAGGGGAACGAGAACAGGCCGTAGTAGGCCGCCGCCACCAGGAGCAGCCCGGTGCCGCCGAGCACGCCGCCGATCGCCACGTACTGCCACCGGGTGGGCTGCATGCCCTCGCGCAGCGCCGACACGTACGCGGCCACCGCCGTGACCTCCTGAACCAGCATGAGCGCGGCCAGCACGCGGACCACCAGCCAGCCCGCCAGCACGGCCGGCCAGGCGCCCGCCTGGTTCACCGAGAACAGCACCAGCAGCATGATGAACGCCACGACCGAGGCCAGCAGGCCGAGGCCCGTCCACGCCATCCTGCGCAGCCTGCGCCTGATCGGCGGCCACAGCCGGGCGTTGGTCTCGACCGGCTCCCTGCCGTGGCCGCGCAGCCGGACGACCATCGCCGCCACCGGGCCGGCCACGTACCCGACGGCGGCCAGGCAGATGGTCAGCCCGAGCATCGTGCCGCCCGCGTACCAGGGGGCCGCGGGCACGTCGCTGGCCTCGAACCGCTGGACCGGCGTGCTGCCCGCCATGTGCGCCGACGGCCTGGCGGTGCCCGGCAGGCCGGTGATCCAGTTGGCCAGCGTCTCCAGGTAGCCCTTGGTGAACGGGCCGCCGTTGACCCGCATCGCGTGGTCGCCCTTGTCCATGAAGCGGATCGTGTACCGGTCGTTGCCCGCCTCCGTGAGCGCCGTGACCAGCGCCTTGGTGGACTCCACGAAGGGGATCGAGGGGTCGGTCGTGCCGTAGAACGCCAGGACCGGCTGCTTGACCTGACGTAAGGCCGGCATCGCGTCGTAACGCAGGAAGGTGAAGCCGACGCCGCCCATCGCCCTGGTCAGCAGGTCGCGGGCGCCGATGGGGGCGTGCAGCCGCAGCAGCTGCTCGTTCAGGGCCCAGGCGACCTGCCGCAGCGGCGAGACGTTCGGCGAGGAGACCAGCACCGCGAAGCCCACCGCCGCGCTCTTCGCCGCCGCGATCGGGACGACCCAGCCGCCCTCGCTGACCCCCCACAGCCCGACGCGCGAGGCGTCCACCTCCGGCCGGGTGCGCAGGTACTCCACCATGCGCAGCGCGTCGTCGGCCAGCAGCCCGAAGTCGCGGTCGCGGAAGTCGTAGCCGACCGTCCGCTTGTCGAACGCGATCGTCGCCACGCCCGCCCTGGCCAGGAACTCCGCCTGCGGCGTGAACTCCGTCCGCGACCCGTTGCCCGACCCCGACACGAACACCATCGCCGGGTGCGGGCCGGGCGAGAGCGGCA
Source organism: Nonomuraea sp. NPDC001684 (assembly GCF_053596515.1). Taxonomy (NCBI): domain Bacteria; kingdom Bacillati; phylum Actinomycetota; class Actinomycetes; order Streptosporangiales; family Streptosporangiaceae; genus Nonomuraea; species Nonomuraea sp. NPDC001684. The sequence goes on along the minus strand of NZ_JBSFGJ010000234.1, from coordinate 1,344 downwards.
CGCGTAAGGTGCCCTCCAGGCGCTGGCCCTCGGCCGGCAGCGAGATCTCCTCCCGCCGCACGGGGGCGGCCGCCACCACCGGGCGCAGCTCGTCGGCCGGTTGCGGGGGAATCGCGGCGAACGCCGGATCCGCCTTCAGCGGCGGCGGGTCGAACGCGGGCGGCAACACGTAGCCGACCGACGCGAGAGCCACCAGCACCAGGCCGGCGGCGACGCTCAAGGTGCCACGGCCAGTGCGCATCGGCCTCCCCATGTGCGTTGGTTTGCCCGCTGATCATCCAGCCTACTCCCGGCTTCTGTGACGGGAGGGGCCGCATTTGTCGGTGAGAGATGTTAGCTTCCTGCGACATGCGGATCCTGCACACCTCCGACTGGCACCTCGGGCGCTCCTTCCATCGGGAGAGCCTGCTCGGGGCGCAGGCCGCGTTCGTCGACCACCTGGTCGAGACGGTGCGCGCCGAGCGGGTCGACGTCGTGGCCGTCTCCGGCGACGTCTACGACCGCGCCCTGCCGCCGGTCGACGCGGTGGCCCTGCTCTCCGACGCGCTGGCCCGCCTGCGCGCCGCCGGGGCGCGGGTGGTGCTGATCAGCGGCAACCACGACTCGGCGCTGCGGCTGGGGTTCGGGTCGGCGCTGTTCGAGTCCTCGGGGGTGCACGTCCGCACCGAGCCCGGGCAGTCGTGGGAGCCGGTGCTGGTCGGCGACGTCGCCTTCTACGGCATCCCCTACCTGGAGCCCGAGCTGGTGCGCACCCCCTGGCAGCTGCCCGACCGCGGCCACACCGCCGCGATCTCCCACGCGATGAGCCGCGTCCGGGCCGACGCCGTCCGCCATCGGGCCGCCGTCGTGCTGGCCCACTGCTTCGTGACCGGTGGGCAGGCCAGCGACAGCGAGCGCGACATCAGCGTGGGCGGCGTGTCCCACGTCCCCCTGTCGGCCTTCGACGGCGTCGACTACGTCGCGCTCGGTCACCTGCACGGGCGGCAGCGCATGTCCGAGACCGTGCGCTACTCCGGCTCCCCGCTGGCCTACTCCTTCTCCGAGACCGGCCATGTCAAGGGCTGCTGGCTGGTCACGCTCGGCTCGGGCGCGGAGTTCGTGCCCGCGCCCGTGCCCCGGCCGGTCGGGCGGCTCCGCGGCGACCTCGACGACCTGCTGACCCTGCCCGCCTTCGCCGCCTACGAAGACCACTGGCTGCAGATCACCCTGACCGACGCCGTCCGTCCCAAGCAGGCCATGGACCGGCTGCGGGCCCGGTTCCCGCACGCCCTCGCCCTGGCGTTCGACCTCCCGGAGGGGCCCGCGCGCTTTACCGGCCTGCTCCTCGTCGATCCGGCGGACGGC